>CALLWN010000104.1 GCA_938016505.1 uncultured Sphingomonadaceae bacterium | reverse complement strand
CGAGGCGATCGGGTTCGGCGCGACCAGCCGCGAGGGCGAGGACGCCGAGGCGATCAAGCGGATGTTCTCGCCCGAGTTCCGTAACCGGCTCGATGCAGTTGTCGCGTTCGACTATCTGCCGCCCGAGGTTGTCGCGCGGGTCGTCGACAAGTTCATCCTCGAGCTCGAGCTGCAGCTTGCCGACCGCGACGTCCACATCGGCCTTTCCGACGAGGCCAAGGCCTGGCTGACCGAGCGCGGCTATGACCGGCTCTACGGCGCCCGGCCGATGGCCCGGCTCATCCAGGAGGAGATCAAGCGCCCGCTGGCCGACGAACTGCTGTTCGGCAAGCTGGTCCATGGCGGCGAGGTCCGGGTCCATCTGAAGGATGGCAGGCTCGCCTTCGAGATCACGCCGGCGGCGCCGCGGAAGAAGGCGCGGCGGAAGAAGGCGCCTGCCGCGCTCGAGGATCGCGCCGAGGACAAGGCCTGACCGCCTCCGCTGGGGTCATCGGGGGGCCTGCCGCAGCCGAGGCTCGGAAATGAACCGCCCGACATGCCGCGGTCTTGCGGCATGGCCAGGGCATGGAGGCCGGTCTCACCCGCGACGCGCAGGGCGCCCGCACGCTCGGGGAGGCCCGTGGCCCGAGCGTTGCCAAGATCGGCCGGCGAAGCCCCGCAGGCGAACGGGGCGCCGGGATCGGCGACGGTGTTGACGAGCTCCTGCCTGGCGCTCTCGCCGAGGCGGCCGCGATGGTCGCGCGCGCTCCGCGATTTTGCCCGCCATGTCGAAGCGCTGCCGGGTGCCGCGGCCATGGTCGCGCAGCTGGAGATGCTGGCGGAGCGGGGTCGGCGCCCGCTCTCGGCGCGGCTCGCCAGGGACATCCATTTCCGGTCCGTGCTCAACGTGGAGAAGCGGATCGACTTCGCGGCGGCGGCAAGGTAGCGTGGAGTGGGTGTGTGGGCCGCGGGGAATGAAGCGCGCTGCCCGGCCGCCGGCGATCCGTGGGCGGGCTGGCTCCTGGCGGCGTTGCGACGGACTTCGGGCGATGACGCGCAAGGACGCAATGATGGGTGCAAATGAGACGGGCGCGGGTGACATGCCGGAACGGGAGCCGGAATCGGGGGGCGCAAGGACGCGGAGGCAAGACGGTCGCGACGAGGAATGGTTGGAGCGGTTCCAAGAGGAGGGCGAAATCCTCTCCAGATGGGAATATGATTCCCTGCTTCATGATGTGAATTTCGTGGTCCGGTTCGAAGGCCAGTTCTACCTGTGGACCGACAATGGAGATCTTTATGGGCCGTTTCGCGATGTCGAGGAGGTTTTTCGCATCGACAGGATGAATTACCCGAATTCGGCGGATTGCGAGATCGAGGGCGAGGAGTCGCTGCCCAAGGAGCGGGCGTTCTGGAAGGCCGTCTTCAACACGGCGGGCGTGGTTGGTCGATCGGTGATGGTCGACGGGCGCCGCTGCGTGCGCGTCGAAGGCAACCGGCTGCTCGGAGAGCCCGAGGCAGCCGGCGAGCCATGGGAAACGCTGTTCGAGGCCGAGCCGGGCGAAGCGATCGAGACCGGCGAGGACTTCGGCCTTCGGGAATCGGAGAAGATCACGAGCGGACCGGGGACGCTGTTCTAGGGTCGGCGGGCGATGCTTCACGCAACGGCGGCAGGGCGCCGGTCGTCGCCATGCAGGAAGGGCCCCGCGGCCCGGATGGTTGGAGCAGGCTGCTGCGGTCAGCCCCCGGGGCCGGCGTTGCCGCCAAGACGGCGGGCCGCATCCTGGCCGCGGATCAGCCAGTAGATGAGGCCGAGCGCCACGGTCACGAAGCCGAGCGCGGCGATGGTGGCGGCATCGGTCTTCTCGAGATCAAGGATGATGAACTTGCGCAACAGCGCCAGCAGCGAGACCAGGATCACGGTCCGCACATGGAAGACCGTGTCGCGGTTCTCGACCGAGACCACGATCGATCGCTTGAACTCGAGCGCGATCATCACCGTGAAGATTGCCCCGAACACCGACTGGAACACCTGGTGATCGGTCGGGTCGAGCGACCCCTCGATCACCAGCCCCAGCATCACGCGCAGGAACAGGTTCCACATCGCGGCCACGATCACGACCACCAGCAGCAGCGACAGCGCGAAGGTCACCAGCTGCTCGAACCGCTGGTAGACCGACATCACCGCCAGCCGCGCCCGGAACTCCCGCCAGTCCGACTCGATCGACATCCGCAAGTTTCCGCCTTGAACCTGCCTTCCGGCGGCGGGGAGATAGGTGCGGGACCATCGGCGTCAAACCCGGCAGTCGCGCGCTCACCGAGTTGGGCGCTGGCGTTGTGCCGGTCTGGCGCGGTGGGATCGGGCACACGCGTGGGATCCCGTCGGGGCGGCAGCCGCTGCGCCGTGCGCCGTGCGCCATGCGCCGTGGCCGGGTGCAGGCTGTCGGCCCGCATCTGGACGTTCGACGCCGACATCGCCGGCCATGCGGCTCCGCCGGGTGCCGAGGGCGCGCCCGGCACCCTCAGGGATGGTCTTGCGGGCGCACCGCCAGCTTCTCGGCGATCATCTCGCGGGTTACGAACTGGCTGCGGTCGAAGATCGAATCGAAGCCTCTGAGCGCCGGCCGGGTGTCGGGGAAGGCGCCCGTGCCGAGCACCAGTTTGGCGAGCTGGGCGCGGGTGAGCCTGACGTGGGTCGCGGATGGCGCGTCGACGCGGGACGGGATCAGCACGCCGTTCCTGACCTGCAGCCGATGGATGGCGGGATCGCCGTCCACCGAGACGGTGAAGTCGTAGCGCTGGGTGCCGGCCTTCACCGGGTCGACCATGTAGCGCAGATAATCGAGGACGACCGGGACGGGCGTTGCCGCCAGCTGCTCGGGCGTGGGCGTGCCAAGCGCGCGGCGCAGCAGGTCCATGGTGAGGGGGATGCCCTTGGGCGTGCGCAGCGCGCCCTCCATCTCGAGCGCCTCGGTGATGTAGAAGCCGCGGGCGTTGGCCGAGGTGGTCCGCTGCCCCAAGGCACGCGCGGCCGTGGCGCGGGCAGCGCGGGCGTCGCGGTCTTCCGGGTCGAGCGTGAGCAGCAGCGAGGTGAGACGCAGCGCCCAGCGCCAGTTGTCGATGCCGCCGGCGTTTGCCGCCCTCGTCGCCTGCTGGCGGACGGCCGCCGCGCCGCCCATGCCCTCGATCGTCAGCCGGGCCTCGTCGCCCAGGGCAAGTGGGTTGATGTCATAGACATCATTGCCGAACCAGCCGCGCTCGGCGTGCCAGACCTGGCGGACCTGGCTTTCGACCTGGCCGTAGAGTTCGAAGCCGTCGCGCAGGTTGGGCGACATGGTGATCGCCTCGGCGGCCTGGCGGGCGTCGAGACCCTTGGAGATGAGGCGCAGGGTCTGGTCGTGGATCTGCTGCACCTGGTCGACGTTGCGCTCGAGCGCGGCCAGGACCGCCGCGCGGCCCCGGACGGGCACATTGTGGATATCGAGCAGCAGTTCGGCCGGCTTGGCCTCCAGCCGGCGGGCGTCGTTCACCATCACCATCGGGTCGCGGTAGCGGCCGCCGCGCAGGGTGAAGATGTTGAAGATGAAGGGCGTGACGGTGAAGTTGGTGACGAGCACCTTGCGGGCGGGGAACCAGTAGGCCAGGCTGTCCAGCGTGTCGGTGCGCATGGGCAGGACTTCGACGGTCTCGCCGGCGATGGTGCGGGTGACGACCTCGCCATAGGGAAAGAGCTTCTCCGGCGGGATGTAGTCGGCCTCGGCCGCCAGCTTCTCCGGCCCGAAGCCCAGCACATTGGGGAAGGCATCCGGGCCGGTCTGCGGATGGAACATCCCGAACTGCGCGGTGGCGCGGGAGAGGGCGACGCCGCTGACCGGCGTGAGGCCGATTTCCCCCTGGCGGTAGGAGTCGAGCACCTCGCTGCCCCACAGCTCGGTGCCCGGGTCGCGCCAGGCGGCCGTGCCATTGGTGTAGTGGGAATGGGTCCACAGGATTGCCGCCACGCGGATCCGGCGGCCGAGCGCCTTTTCCCGCTCGGCGCGCATCTCGGCGGCGGCCTGCTTCGAGTCGCCGGTGTCGATGATGATCCATCCGCCGGGCGCGTCGAACGCGAAGCTCGCCGCGATCCCCCAGCCGGCGAGCGACCAGACGCCGGGGGCGACCTCGGTCACCGACTTGCGCTCGGCCCCCATCTGCCGGTTGACCGCAAGCGCCTCGGCCGTGGTGACGATGCCATTCGGACCGGTGGTCGGCTGGTCG
>CALLWN010000103.1 GCA_938016505.1 uncultured Sphingomonadaceae bacterium | reverse complement strand
CGCCGCCCAGCCCGAAAGCCTGACTGCCGCTGTCGAGATCATCATCGCCAACGGCGCCAGGGCCTTCATCGCCGGGCTCGGCGTGCCGTACCCGATTGTGAAGCAGCTGAAGGATGCGGGGATCCTGGTGGCAGCGATGGTCGGCAAGGTCGAGCACGCCGTCAAGGCCGAGCAAGCCGGCTGCGATCTCGTCATCGCGCAAGGGACCGAGGGCGGCGGCCACACCGGCACGGTCGCCTCGGTCGCGCTCTGGCCGCAGGTGGTCGATGCGGTGAAGATCCCGGTGGTGGCCGCCGGCGGCCTCTACGACGGCCGCGGCCTTGCCGCAGCCCTCGCGCTCGGCTGCGTCGGCGTGTGGATGGGCACCCGCTTCATCGCCAGCACCGAGGCCCACGCCGGAGCGGCCTACAAGGAGGCGATCGTGAAGATGACCGAGGCCGACACGGTCATCTCGCGCGGCTTCACCGGCAAGACCCTGCGCGCCATCCGCAACCGCACCACCGAGCGGTTCGAGAAGGAGCCCGCCAAGCCCTTTCCGCTCCAGGCGATGGAATCCGCCCAGGAAAACCGCCTCGGCCCGATCGCCGGGGTCACCGAGAATCTCGATCCCGAGACCCAGTGCTTCGCAGCAGGCCAGGGCGGCGGCGGAGTCCACGAGATCCTGCCCTGCCGCGAGATCGTCGAGCGGACGGTGGCCGAGGCCGAGGCCGTGCTCGCCCGGCTCGGAAGGATCGCAGCATGACCGGCCGCCTCGCCGGCAAGACTGCAGTCGTCGTCGGAGCGGCCGGTCCTGAGAACGCCGGGCAGGCGATCGCGCGCCGCTTCGCGGCCGAGGGCGCAACCGTCCTCGTCGCCGGCCGTCGTGAGGAGCCGCTCCGGATCCTTGCCGCCGAAATCGGCGGCCATCACGCCCTGGTCGACATCCGCCACCGCGCCGAGGTCGAGGCGCTGCGCGACACTGCGCTGGAAAAGCTCGGCGGCCGGGTCGACATCCTCGTCAACTGCGCCGGCATCGGCCTCCTTCGCGCGCTCGAGGATGTGACGGACGAGGATCTCGAGCTCATGTCCGCCCTCCAGTTCAAGGGCGTGCACCACCTGCTCCAGGCCTTCGTGCCGGTCATGGCCGCGCAGGGCGGCGGGGCCATCCTCCAGGTCTCCTCGGCGACCACTGACCGGGTCATCGACAACCATGCCGCCTACATCGCCACCAAGGCTGCCGGCGATGCGCTCATCCGGGCGATCGCCAACCAGTATGGCGCGAAGGGCATCCGCGCCAACTCGCTGGTGCCAGGGCTCATGGCCTCGCCGATGACCGCCGATGCCATGCAGGTGCCCGGGCTCGAGGCGAAGTTTGCGCGCGAATATCCGCTGGGCCGCATCGGCACCGTCGACGATCTCGCCGCCGCTGCCGTCTTTGCAGCGTCTGACGAATGCTTCATGACCGGCCAGGCCCTGCAGGTGAACGGCGGCCTGACCCTCAGGCGCAACCCCACTTCGGCCGAACTGTTCGGCGCCGCCTAGGCCTCGACCAGCTTCACCAGCTTGCGCGCGAGGGGCGCCAGAACGGCGGAAAGCTCGTTGCCGCGCTTCAGCGTCGCGCCATTTTCCGCCACCAGCGCATATTGGCCCTGCCGGTTGCGCAGCGACGGATCCTTGACGAGGCGATATTCCGGACGTTCCGAGGCGCGGCGGAATGCCGAGAAAGAGGCCGTTCTCGGTCCGAATTCGATCGCGTAGTCGCGCCAGTGGCCGGCGGCCACCATGCGGCCGTAGATCTGCATGACGGCATCCAGCTCCGCGCGGTCGAACACCACCTGCCGTGCCGCAAGCGGAAGAACGACCGTCACGCTGCGTCCGAGGCCTTGCGCTGGGTGCGTTCCAGATGCTCGAGCCGGACCTTCAGCGCTTCCAGTTCGCACTTCATCAACTCGTAGCGCTGCGTCACCGGATCGAACAGTTCCGAACAGGGGGTGCCATAGGGAATGAAGGCCGGCTCCTCCCTGACGACGACAGGGACCGGCTTGGCCGGAATGCCGACCATGGTGGCACCGGCGGGCACATCCTTCGTCACCACCGCATTGGCACCGATCCTGGCGCCGTCCCCAACATGGATGGGCCCGAGGATGGCCGCCCCCAGCGAGATCACCACGTCATGGCCGATTGTCGGGTGGCGCTTGCCGCCCACACCCGAACTCGGGTTGGTGCCCCCCAGCGTCGCGCCCTGGTAGATGGTCACATTGTCGCCGATCTCGGCGGTCTCGCCGATCACCACGAAGCCGTGGTCGATGAAGAGATTCCGGCCGATCCGGGCACCGGGGTGGATGTCGATCGCAGTCAGGAACCGGCTGACGTGATTGACCAGCCGGGCAAGGAAGAACAGCCGGGCCCGGAACAGCGCATGCGCCACCCGATGAAGCCCCAGCGCCCAGACACCGGGGTAGGTGAGAATCTCCAGCCGCGAGCGCGGCGCCGGGTCCCGTGCCTTGACGCTCGCAAGATAATTCCCGAGACCCATCCTCGCTCCCGATCGCAACGCACCTGCATACCGCTCCCGCGCATCCCGCGCCAGCCCCGACGCCAGCCCCGACGCCGGGCGCGTTGCCCAGCGCGTTGCCCATCGCGTCGGCGGCATGAGCCTGCAGATGTCGGCACCATCTGCGGGCTCCACGAAGAAGCCGCCGCGCCGGTTGGCCCGGGCCTTCACCAGCGCCGCCACCGTGGCGCTACAGGGTCCGGAGCACCGCCCCCACCGCGTTCACGACGCTTGCCAGCCGCACTGCGGTCTGGATCGTCGCGCTGGTCACGCCGTGCTGCTGAAGCACCTTCTCGTGGCTGTCGACGCAGGCACCGCAGCCGTTGATCGCCGAGACGGCAAGGCAGAACAGCTCGAAGTCGGCCTTGTCGATCCCCGGCGCCCCGATCACGTTCATCCTCAGGCGCGCCGGAAGGGTCTTGTATTCCGGGTTCGAGGCGAGGTGGGTGAAGCGGTAGTAGACATTGTTCATCGCCATGATGGCTGCTGCCGCCTTCGCGGCGGTGACCGCCTCGGGCGACAGTTTCGCTGCCGCCTCCACTTCTGCCTCGGCGATGAGCGGCTGCACGCCGGTTGCGTTCGCACAGGCCAGAAGCGTGCCATATTTCTGCTGGTCGGTGAGGCCAGCGTCGTTCAGCAGTGATGAAAGGTTGAGCCGCAGGTCCTTGGCGTAATCGGGCAGGGTCTGGGCAAGGTTGGCAAGCGCCATCGGTCGGGTCTCCGTCGAGATGTTGTCCCAGTCTGGACTCTCAGACTGGAATGGGAAGGGCCGGGCAGCGCTGCCGCCCGGCCCCTCCGGCCCTGTCGCCGAAGCTCAGGCAGCGGGCTTCAGCGTCTCCTGGCCCGGCGTCCAGTTGCACGGGCACAGTTCGTCGGTCTGGAGCGCGTCGAGGTTCCGAAGCGTCTCCTGCGGAGAGCGGCCCTGGTTCAGGCCGTTGACCGTCACATGCTGGATGACATTGTTCGGGTCGACGATGAACGTCGCCCGCAGGGCCACACCGGCCTCCTTGTCGAGAATGCCGAGCGCCCTGGCAAGTTCCTGCTTGTTGTCGGCGATCCAGGGGAAGTCGCACTTCGCCAGCCGCTCGTCCGACTTGCGCCACGCAAAGTGGACAAAATCGGTGTCGGTCGAGGCGCCGATCAGCACCGCGTCACGGTCGGCGAACTCCTTCACAAGCTCGCCATAGCCGATGATCTCGGTCGGGCAGATGAAGGTGAAATCCTTCGGCCACCAGAAGATCACCTTCCACTTGCCGGGAAAATCCTTGTCGGTCAGCGTCTCGCCGGCCGGGAGCTTGTCCACGCCCTGTTGCACCGCAACCTTGAATTCAGGCAGCTTGTCGCCGATCGTGAGCATCCGCACACCTTTCCAGTCTGTTGAGAGGGGACCGCCAATCCGGGCATGGCCGCGCTGCCATGCGCGAGAGGACATAGGGGTTTGCCTGCCATCGTTCCAATCGAATAATCTGATTGAAGAGATAGAGCGCAGCGATTAATCGTTGGCGATGATCTATCTCCCCACCATCAAGCAGCTCCAGTATCTCGTTTCGCTCCACCGCACCGGCCATTTCGGCCGGGCCGCCGAAGCCTGCCATGTCAGCCAGTCCACCCTTTCGGCGGGCATCCGCGAGCTCGAGATCCTCCTCGATTCGACGCTTGTCGAGCGGACCCGCCGTGTCGTCCGCTTCACGCCCCTTGGCGAGCAGGTTGTCGCGCGGGCATGGCGGCTTCTCGCCGAGGCCGAGGCAATCGCCGAGCTGGCGCGCGCGTCGGGCCGGCCGCTCGCCGGCGAGCTGAGGCTCGGCGTCATTCCGACGATCGCGCCCTTCCTTCTCCCTCGCCTCCTCCCGGGCCTGCGTGCGGCCTGGCCGGAGCTTCGCCTCTACCTGCGCGAGGAACAGTCTGATCACGCCTGCGCGCTTCTTGCCCGCGGCGAACTCGATTGCGTGCTCCTCGCCCTTCCGTGGGCGTGCGGCGATGTCGAGGCCGAGCCTCTTTTCGATGATCCGATCCTGCTCGCCTTCCACCCCGAGGACCTGCCGGCGCCGCCCGCCGAAATTGACCCGGCCACCCTGCCCGAGGACCGGCTGCTCCTGCTCGAGGATGGCCATTGCCTGACCGACCATGCGCTCGCCGCCTGCGGCCGGTCCGGGCTCAGGGCCGATACCGCGATCCTCGGCACGTCGCTCCACACCCTCGTCCAGATGGTCGAGAACCGGATCGGCTGCACCTTCCTGCCCCGCCTTGCAGTCGACTCTGGCATCCTCGCCAGTACCCGCGTCGAGACCCGTCCGCTCGACAGCCCGCTCGCCAGCCGGACCATCGCCCTCGTCTGGCGGCCTTCCTCGCCGCGTTCCGCCGAGTTCCGGCTGCTTGCCGACGAGCTGCGCAAGGCTGCACGCTCCCTCGACGCGACCTGAGCTCCCGGGGGACCCGCTCGCCGCCGACCAGACATGTCCGGCCGCGCCATCCCTGCGGGATGCTAC
>CALLWN010000102.1 GCA_938016505.1 uncultured Sphingomonadaceae bacterium | reverse complement strand
GCTCGGGAACGACGCCGCCACCGACGTTGGTGAAGACGAACTTGAGGTCGTCATAATCCTTGTCGCCACCGCCACGCAGATCCTCGAACCCGACATAGATGCCGGCCGGGATGGTTCCGCCGGGGCCAACAAGGCCACCCGCATAGGGCGCCGAGAAGATGTGGGTGATGCCGTCAGGGTTGAGCGACCGCTTCGAGAAGAACCGGTCTCCGGTGTTGGTGACGTCAATGTAGAAGACGAGACTGTCACCGGCGTTGACGATCACTCCGCCGAAATCGAACGAGGTGCCAATCGGCGTGGTCTGGTTGTTGAGGCCGGTGACGCCGAGGTCAACCCCGTTCACGATGAGACCAAGCAGGTTGGTGAAGGCGGCGGAATGGCCTCCGAAATAGGCGACGACGGGGCCGGTGGCGGCGGCGGTGAAGCTGTAGTCGGCGGGGTTCACCGTGCCGGGCGTCGGGTAGGTCGGCAGCGGGCTGGCGTTGGCGAGCGTGGCTGCCGCGAGCGCGGGAAGTGCGAAGAGAAACTTGTTCATGGGTCCGATCTCTTTCTCGTGAGCGAGCAGCCAAATCCACTCGACGCTCACTGCACAGCAAGAAACGTGCCAAGTCGCCATGCGAAGTGACACCCGTTCGAAATCATGGAGTTGCACCAAAAAGCTAGCGTCGCACCATTGCTGCACTGTAAAAACTTCTTACACGCCTCATCTCGGGAAAGGTTAACGGAGAGCTCAGGCCACCCGCGGACCGACCGCGCCCCCGCCGGTCAGGATCAGCCGTTCGGCACCATCCGCGATCCGCACCACCGAGCCTTGCGGCACATCCTCGGCGATGGGAACGCCATGATAGGCCGCCCCGCCCACCAGAAGCCCGCGCAGCACGCGCGCCGTCATGCCGTGGCTGATGGCGATCGCGGGCGCACCGCGAGCCTCGGCGACCCAGTCGGCAAGCCGGGCCGCAATGTCGGCATAATGTTCGCCACCGGGAATGGGCATCCGGAACAGCCGGCGTTCCTCGTCGATGATCGGGCCTTCGCTGGCGATGATCTCGGCATAGTCGCGGCCGGTCCAGTGACCCACCTCGATCTCGCGCAGCCGCGGATCCTGGCGCACGGCGAACCAGTCGATGCCGAGATGGTCGGCGATGATCGCAGCAGTCTGGAGCGCGCGCGGCGCCGGAGACGACCAGAGCGCTGGCACCGGTTCTCCGGTCTCCCGCAAATGGGCGGCGAGTGCTGCGCCCATGGCATCGGCCTGGCGCGCGCCGGCGAGCGTGAGCGGTGTCATGGCGGCGTTGCCCTGCATCCGCCGCGCCCGATTGAACACGGTTTCGGCATGGCGGGCGAGGAAGAGCGGCTGCGGCATTGGAAAGCCTTCATGCCAGCGGCTAGTGACAGGTCAACGGCGCGAGTCGGCTCGGGAGACGAAGGTGGCGAACAAGGTCTACAGCAACGCGGCCGAGGCGCTCGAGGGCCTGCTGTTCGACGGCATGACGATTGTCGCTGGCGGGTTCGGGCTGTGCGGGATCCCCGAGAACTGCATCGCCGCCATCCGCGACTCGGGGGTGAAGGGGCTCACCATCGTCTCCAACAATGCCGGGGTGGACGGATTTGGCCTGGGGCTGCTTCTCGAAAGCCGGCAGGTCGTGAAGATGATCGCCTCCTATGTCGGCGAGAACAGGGAGTTCGAACGCCAGTATCTCTCCGGCGAGCTCGAGCTCGAATTCTGCCCGCAGGGCACGCTTGCCGAGCGGATGCGCGCCGGCGGCGCCGGCATCCCCGGCTTCTACACGAAAACGGGCGTCGGCACGCTGGTGGCGGACGGCAAGGAGCACAAGGCGTTCGACGGCGAGACCTACATCCTCGAGCGCGGCATCCGGGCCGATCTTGCCATCGTCAAGGCATGGCGGGGCGACCCCTATGGCAATCTCGTCTTCCGCAAGACGGCGCGCAACTTCAACCCGATGGCGGCAACGGCCGGCCGGGTCACGGTCGCCGAGGTCGAGCAGCTGGTCGAGCCGGGCGAGCTCGACCCCGACTGCATCCACACGCCCTCCGTCTATGTGCAGCGGCTGTTCGCCGGCACGCACGAGAAGCGGATCGAGCAGCGCACGGTGAGAAGGCGGGAGGCAGCGTGAGGGCCGCCTCGCTCGGCCTTGCCCTTCTGCTGGGTGCGTGCGCGACCGCGCCGGCGGCGCGCGCACCGCTCGCCCCGGTCTCGCCCGCGCTCCAGGCGACAACCTGGACCTATGGCGCGGCCGAGGCCGCGCTCATCGCCGAGACCAGCTTCAGGGCCATGGTGGACCGGGCCGAGTCGCGACTCGGTGCCCTGTATTTCGGCTCGGGGTTCGAAAGCGCCATTGTGCGCGATGTCGCCGACGGGCGGGCCCGGATGCGGGAGTGCGACCTCACCTTCCACCGGCCGGCCGTCGTGTTCGATCTCGACGAGACGCTCGTCTGGAACATGGGCGCCCAGGCTGACCAGGCGGCGCGCAACGCACCCTTCGACCCGGCGCGCTGGGCCCGCTGGGAAGCGGAGGGCGGCGACCGGCTGGTTGCGGTTCCGGGCGCGGTCGAGGCCGTGCAGGCGCTGCGCGCGCTCGGGATCACGCCCGTGTTCAACTCCAACCGCGCGGTGGCAAGCGCGGGGGCGACCGCGCAGGCGCTGGCCCGCCTCGGGTTCGGCGAGGCCGTCCACGGCGAGACGCTGTGGCTGCATGGCGACGCCGACGGCAGCAGCCGCAAGCACGGCCGGCGCGTGGCGATCGCCGAGCGCTTCTGCGTGCTTGCACAGGTGGGCGACCAGATGGGCGACTTCGTCGATGCGATCGACTTCGCCGAGGATGGCAGCCGGCGCGCTGCGGCAGAGCGCACCCGGGTTGCGCGCACAGCCTTCGGCCGGCTTTGGGGCGAGCGCTGGTTCCTCATCCCGAACCCGATGTACGGCCGGTGGAACGAGCCCCCGCTCGGCCTGGACGACGTGGTGCCCCAGGAGGCCCGCTGGACCCCGAAGGAGTGACGCAATGGCCTGGACCCGCGACGAGATGGCAGCCCGCGCGGCGCGCGAACTGAAGGACGGATTCTACGTGAACCTCGGCATCGGCATGCCCACCCTTGTCGCGAACCATGTCCCGGAGGGGGTCGACATCACCCTCCAGTCCGAGAACGGGATGCTTGGCATGGGGCCCTTCCCGTTCGAGGGCGAAGAGGACGCGGATCTCATCAACGCCGGCAAGCAGACGGTGACCGAGCTCCGGCGGACGAGCTATTTCGACTCCGCCACCTCATTTGCCATGATCCGCGGCGGCCACATGGACCTCTCGATCCTGGGGGCGATGGAAGTCGCCGAGACCGGCGATCTCGCCAACTGGATGGTGCCCGGCAAGATGGTGAAGGGCATGGGGGGTGCGATGGACCTTGTCGCCGGCACCCCGCGCATCGTCGTCATGATGGAGCATGTCGACAAGGTCGGCCGCCCCAAGTTCGTGCCGGCCTGCACGCTGCCGCTCACGGGGCGCAACTGCGTCGATGTGCTGATCACCGACCTCGCCGTCTTCGAGCGGCCGGACCGCAAGGGCAGCCCCTTCCGCCTCGTCGAGCTGGCGCCGGGGGTGACCGCCGACGAGGTGAAGGCGAAGACGTCCGCCGCCTATCTCGCATGAGCCGGGGGACAGGGGTGCGTTCCACATCAGAGCCCGCCACCCCCGTTCGCCCCGGCCTGCGGCCGGTCAGACTCCGCCGAGCGCACCCTGGCTCACCATGCACCACAGCATGGGGAGCGAGAGCAGCGTGTTGGTGCGGCTGAAGATCATCGCCGTCGTCGCCGCCTTCGCCTTGGTGTCGGCATCGGCCTCGACGATGCCGAGCGCCTTCTTCTGGTTGGGCCAGATCAGGAACCACACGTTGAAGGCCATGATGAGCGCGAGCCACATGCCGAGCCCGATCACCCGGTAACCCGGCGCGAGCGTCAGCGCCTCGACGACATAGCCGTTGATGAGCGCGATGACGATCCCGGTGACGACGGTGAACAGTGCCGCCCAGCGGAACCAGAACAGCGCCTCGGGCGCGATATACTTGGAAACGCCCGGCTTCAGCTCGGCTGGAACCTTGGGCATGGTCGGAATCTGGACGAAGTTGAAATAATAGAGGAGCCCGATCCACATGATCCCGATGAGGACATGCAGGTAGCGGAAGATCCCGTTGACGAGATTTGGGTGGGTGCCGTGGAAGCCCCACAGCACGATGATCGCGAGCAGGCCGCCGATGCCCACCGCATTCCACAGATTGCCCAGAAGCTTTGCCATGCGACTCTCCTTGCCCCTTGATCACCTTGACTGCGGCGCCGCAGGCAGCGCGGCGCACGAAATCGGACCCCCTTACTCCCCCTTTTCCGCGCGTTGCAATCACCTGCATGCCCCGCGCATGCGCGAGGTCGATGCGTGCGACCCCGGGCCCCTACCTGCTCTACACCATCGGAATCGCCTTCTTCTGCGTGATGGACGCCATCATGAAGGCGCTGGTTGCAACCAACCCGGCAGTGGCCGCAACCTTCTGGCGCTACATCGCCGCGCTCCTGTTCATCCTGCCCTTCTGGTGGCGCGAGGGGCGGCCACCGCTGCGCCGCGACATGGCAGGGCCGCACCTGCTGCGCGGCGGGCTGATCGCGGCTGCGGCCTTCCTGTTCTTCTGGTCGCTGACCGTGCTGCCCCTGGCAGAGGCGGTCACATTTGCCTTCGTGGCACCGCTCCTCATCCCGCCCATGGCGGCCCTGTTCCTCGGCGAGCGGATGGAGCGCGGCAGCCTTGCCGCCATTGCGGCGGGCTTCTGCGGGGTGCTGGTCGCAGCCGGCACCGACCCGACTGGCATCCCGCAGGCGAGGCTCGTCGGCGTGGGCGCCGTCCTGCTTTCGGCGCTCAGCTATGCTGGCTCGATCATCCTGATGCGGGCGCGCGCCAGCCGCGACGGGCCGTCTCTCGTCAGCCTGCTCGGCGCAGCCATCCCGGCGCTCCTGCTGCTGCCCTTCGTCATGTTGCTGCCCGGGGGCTGGGTGCCGGGGCGGACAGACTGGCCGCTGGTGCTGGCAGCGGGCTTCTCGGGCGCGGTCGCGCTCCAGTGCATCGCCCGTGCCTATGCCCGGGCCGAGGCGCAACGCCTGGCACCGTTCGAATACACGGCGCTGTTCTGGGCTGCGCTGTTCGGATGGGTCGCCTTCGGGGAGCCGCTGTCGTGGCGGACCCTGGCCGGCGCGCTCATCATCATTGCAGCCTGCCTGTGGCAGGCCCGGCGCGCTGCCGTTGCAGCGGCTTCAAGCCCCACCGCCTAGGCGTCGAAGGTGCCGCGCGCGGCGAGCCGGTCGAGCCAGCCGGGGATCCAGCACAGGCCGTCGGGAAGCGGAACGCCAGCCGCCGGTGCGAAGCGCAGGAAGACGCCGAGCGTGATGTCGGCAAGGGTGAAGCGCGCCCCGCACACGAAGGTCCGGCCATCAAGAAGACGATCGAAGAAGGCGAGGCGCTCGGCCCAGTGCGCCATCAACTCGCCGCCAGCAGATTCGGACAGGAGCGGCATGCGGGGGCTGAAGAAATCGCGTGCGACCGTCGCGCGAAAGCCAAGCATGAAGGGCTCGAGCACCCCGAGGTCGAAGCGGCGGACCCACATCCGCGTCTCGGCCCGCTCGACCGGAGTGCCGCCGACGAGCGCAGGGCGGGGATGACACTCCTCCAGATACTCGCAGATCGCCGCGACCTCGGTGAGCACGGTGCCGTCGTCGAGCGACAACGCCGGCATCTGCCCCATCGGGTTGATGGCGCGGAAGGCCTCGCCACGGTTCTCGCCCGCCATGATGTCGATCGGCACCTTCGCGAGGGACATGCCCTTCTCGGCAGCGAAGGTGCGGACAATCTGCGGGTTGGGACCGAGGCTGTCGTAAAGGCGCATGGGTCCTCCTGTCTTGAACTTGGCGCGCGGCACCGCCTAGCAGCAGCGGCGTGACTGCCGCCAGCCTTCCCCGCCAGCATTTCGCGCTCGTGTTTGCAGCCCTGCTGGTGACGGCGGCGGGCAACACCGCACTCCAGTCGGTGCTGCCAGTGATCGGCCGTGCCATCGGGATCCCCGACCTTGGCATCGCCTTCGTCTTCTCGCTTTCGGCGCTCATCTGGACCTTCTCGGCGCCCTACTGGGCTCAGCAGTCCGACCGGCGAGGAAGGCGGCTGCTGCTCGAGGTGGGGCTCGCCGGATTCGGCCTGTCGATGCTCCTGTGCGCGATCGTCATCCTGGCAGGCATCAGGGGCCTTCTCGCACCGCTGCTCACGCTCGGCCTGTTCACGCTCGCGCGCGCGCTGTTCGGCGTGTTCGGCTCGGCCGCCAACCCGGCGGCTCAGGCCTTCGTCGCCAGCCGGACGACGCCTGCCGAGCGCACGTCCGCACTTGCGCTCCTGTCCTCCGCCTTCGGCCTCGGCACGATCCTCGGGCCGGGGGTCGCGCCCTTCTTCATCCTGCCGGGCGTCGCACTCTCGGGCCCGATGTTCGCCTTCACTGCGATTGCCGCGGTCGTCACGGTCATGGTGCGCCTCGGGCTTCCAGACGACGATCCGACCCATGCCGCACCGGGCGCGGGGCGGGGGGCGGCGGTCTCGATCGCAAGCATCGGCGGCGCGCCGGGGGGCGCCCATGTGCTGGCTGCCGATGCTGCAAGCGAATCGGGCGAGCGGCGGCGGGTCTCGGTCTTCGACGCCCGGGTCAGGGCGTTCATGATCTATGGCTTCGCTGCCGGGTCGCTGCAGGCGGCGACCGGCCAGGCGCTCGGCTTCCTCATCATCGACCGGATCGCCGAAGGCGCCGGCACTGGCGCGGCAAAGCTCATCGGCGTCGCCTTCATGGCGGGTGCGGCAGCGACGCTTCTCGTGCAGTGGGGGATCATCCGCATGTTTGCGCTCACCCCTTCGCAGCTGATGCGCTGGGGTGCGCTTCTTGCTGCGATCGGCACGGCGGGCCTTGCGGTTGCACCCGATTTCCACGCGCTGGTGATCGCCTTTGCGCTTCAGTCGGCGGGGTTCGGCATGGCGCGGCCCGGCTTCACTGCCGGTGCCTCGCTTGCAGTCAACCGGGCCGACCAGGGCGCGGTTGCCGGGGCGGTCACGTCGGTCAATGGCGCCTGCTTCGTGGCGGCCCCGGCGGTCGGGATCGGTCTCTACGAGCTGATGCCGGCGCTTCCCTATTGGCTTGCGGCCGCGGGCTGCCTTGCGATTGGCGTCTACGCCTTCGGCAACCGCCAGCTCAGCGACAGCCGGCCGCACTGAACCTTCAGACGAGGAGCAGCTGCCAGGTTTCCCGGCCGGCGAGAAAGGCGACAAGGCCGGTCGGCTGAACCCCGGGCGGCAGGTCGGCGACCGTGACGCCGGCGTCTGCCATCGCGGCCTGGCAGGCGCCGAGTTCGGCGCCAAGCTCCCGCAGGGTGGCAAGCGCCGGGCAGTCGGCGAGATCCGGCCCCTTGAGCAGCACTGCGACCGGCCGGCCAAGCGCCGCCGCCGCTGCGGCGGTTTCGAGCGCAGCGCGAGCGCGCGCGCTGCCCCGCTCGGTCAGGACGAGGAGGAGGCCGGGGCGCAGACCGGGCATCCGGGATCCTTCCGGACACGCACGACGCGGCTGGCAAGCGCCTTCGCATCGAACAGGAAGAGGTGGCCGGGCGGGCGGGCGGCGAAGCCGGTGATGACGCGGATCGCCTCGAGCGCCTGCAGGCTCCCCATGACGCCAGCCAGCGCTCCGATGATGCCCTGCGCGGCGCAGGTCTCGCCCGGCCGGTCCTCGGCCGCGCCGGCAAAGCAGGCCCAGCACGGCGCATCCGGCAGATGGCCGGCGAACAGGCCGAGCTGGCCATCGAAGGGGCCCATGGCGGCCGCAAGGAGCGGGATGCCGAGCGCGACCGCGGCGCGGTTGACGATGGCGCGGGTGGCAAAGCTGTCTGACCCGTCGAGCACAAGGTCATGGCCGCCGAGCAGCTCCCGCGCATTGGTGGCTGAAAGGCGTTCGGGCACGGCGCGCAGGGCGACATGCGGGTTGAGTGCCGCGAGACGCTCGGCCGCGACCCGCGCCTTCGGGTGGCCGATGTCGGCGGTCTGGTAGAGCGTCTGGCGCTGCAGGTTCGAGAGCGCGACGACATCGTCATCGATGAGGGTGAGGCGCCCGACTCCGGCGGCGGCCAGATAGGGCAGCGCAGCCGAGCCAAGCCCGCCGGCACCCACCATGACCACAGCCGCCGCCTTCAGCCGGGCCTGGCCGGCCCCGCCCACATCGGGCAGGACGATGTGGCGGGCGTAGCGGTCGAGTTCGGCGTCCGAGAAGGTCACGCCCGCCCGGTCGATCCGAAACCGCCGGCGCCGCGCGCCGTGGCGTCGAGGTCGTCGACTTCCTCGACGGCGGCCTGAACCACTGGGGCGAGCACGAGCTGGGCGATCCGCATGCCCCGGGCGATCGCCAGCTCGGCCTCGCCAAGGTTGGCGAGGATGATCTTCACTTCGCCCCGATAGTCGCTGTCGATCGTGCCCGGGGCGTTCAGGACGGCGACGCCATCCCGGAGCGCCCAGCCCGAGCGGGCGCGCACCTGGAGTTCGAAGCCCGGGGGCACGGCGACGGCAAGCCCGGTCGCGACTGCCGCGCGGGCGCCGGGCACCAGCCTCAGGTCTTCCGCCGCGCAGACATCCATGCCGGCCGCACCCGCGGTCTGATAGGCAGGGAGCGGCAGGCCCTCGCCGTGCGGCAGGCGGGCGATGCGGAGCACGGGCGCGGTCATGGCGCAGCGAACCAGCTGGCAAACCGGTCGGCGAGGCGGTCGGCCACTTCGGTCTTGGTCGCCTCCGGCAGGCTCTCGACGCCCTCGGCGGTCAGCAGGTGGACCCGGTTCATCGCGCCGCCCATCACGTCGCCCGAGACATCGTTGGCGACGATCATGTCGCAGCCCTTGCGCATGAGCTTGGCGCGCGCGTTGGCGAGAAGATCGTCGGTCTCGGCAGCGAAGCCGACCACGCGGGCCGGCCGGTGCGGGCCGGGCGCTGCGAGCCTCGCAAGGATGTCGG
>CALLWN010000101.1 GCA_938016505.1 uncultured Sphingomonadaceae bacterium | reverse complement strand
CGGGCGAGGAGATCGGGGAAGGCAATGGCGTGGCTGTCGGAGAGCGGGCGAAGCCGGGCGCGCTCCGCCGGGTCGGGCGCTGGCCCCTCTGACAGGAGGATCCCGGTTTCCTCGAAGCTTTCGCGCGCGGCCGTGATCCGGGCGGCCGCGTCGGCCGGTGCGAGCGCTGCGAACCCGCGGAACATGGCGCCTTCGGGCTGGTCGGTCGGGTCGACCTTTCCGCCCGGAAAGGCGATCGCCCCGCCGGCGAAGCCCATGCCCTTCGCCCGCTCGATCACCAGCACCTCGAGCCCGGCAGCACCGTCGCGGGCGATGACGACGGTGGCCGCCGGCACGGCACCCGAAATGTCGATCCTGTCCATGCCTGCCCCATGCATTGCCGCCGTCATGCTGTGAAGCTAGCGCGGCTGCATGTCCGCGATTGCCCAGTGGGATGGCCGTTCCGTGCCCGAGCTTCTGGCGCTCGAGCCGCTCGATCTCAACCTGTTCAGGAACCGCCTGAACCAGCGCAATGCCAATGGCGCGCTGTTCGGCGGCCAGGTGCTCGCGCAGGCGCTTGCCGCAGCCACGCTGACGGCGCCCGACGACCGCGCCGTCCACTCGCTCCACGGCTATTTCCTGCGCGCCGGCCAGAGCGACCGGCCCGTGATCTACCAGGTGGATCGGACCCGCGACGGCGGCCGCTTTTCGACCCGCAGGGTGACGGCCCTTCAGGCGGGCGAGCCCATCTTCCACATGGAGCTGGGATTCCACGCTGCGGAGGAGGGCTATGACCACCAGCGCGCGGTGCCCGACGGCGTGCCGCCACCCGACGATCTCCCCGATCTTGCCACGCTCGCCGCGACGATGGGCGAGCGGCTGCCGGAGTTTGTCCGCCGCCGCTGGGCCGACCGCGCCCGGCCGGTCGAGGTGCGCCCGGTCGACCCGGAGGCCTTTCTCGACGGCCGCGGCCGCGAGCCGCGTCGCCGCTTCTGGCTCAGGATGCCGAGCGCAGCCGGAGCCCCCGATGCCGCACAGGCGACCCTCCTCACCTATGTCTCGGATTATTGGCTGGCCGGCACGGCAGTGCTCCCCCACGCTGTTCCCATGCCCGGCCCCCAGGTTTTCCTCGCCAGCCTCGACCATGCCATGTGGTTCCACCGCGGCGCGCGGGTCGACGACTGGCTGTTCGTCGAGACCGTGAGCCCGTCTGCGCAGAACGGACGCGGCCTCTCGCTCGGCTTCGTCCATGACCGCTCCGGCCGGCTGGTCGCGACCATGGTGCAGGAAGCGCTGATGCGACCCCGCCGCCCGGCGTGAGGCCGCCACCGGCCCGCCGGGGTCCAGCCTCTTGCCACCCGGTAGCCCCTTGGCTATGCGCGCGTCTTCCGCGGCGGGATGCGGGGACGTAGCTCAGATGGGAGAGCGCAGCAATCGCACTGCTGAGGTCAGGGGTTCGATCCCCCTCGTCTCCACCACCCGCCCGCAACTTTTCAGAATTCTTGAGGATTCGTGACAATCTGCTAGGGTCTCGTGCAAGTGCCCGGTTCGGCGGGCGTTTGTGGAATGTTGCGACCCGTGGCCGATTACGCGTGTGGGCGGGCATCGCCCGAGACCGACCTCCGTCCCTCCCCGGCCCCGCCCGTCGCAACCGGCTGCCGGCGTGACCACACCCACCATTATGGGGCGATCGACCTCGGCACCAACAATTGCCGCCTGTTGATTGCCCGGCCTGCGCCGGACGGGTTCAAGGTGATCGACGCCTTCTCGCGCGTGGTGCGGCTTGGCGAGGGTCTGGTGGAGACCGGCCGCCTCTGTGATGCCGCGATGGAGCGGGCCATCGCCGCGCTTGCGATCTGCGCCGACAAGCTGGCCCGGCGCCATGTCTGCGCGGTCCGGTCGGTTGCCACCGAAGCGTGCCGCACTGCCGGGAACGGACCGGAGTTTGTTTCCCGTGTCTATCGCGAGACGGGGATTGCGCTCGATGTGATCTCGCCTGCCGAGGAGGCGCGTCTCGCCGTGCTCGGCTGCCACACCCTGATCGACCTTGAGGTCCCCAAGACGCTCGTGTTCGACATTGGCGGCGGCTCGACCGAGGTGATCCTTCTCGAACGGTGCGGTGCCGATGCCGGCGCGTGGCTGCGCCTTGCCGACTCCGGACTTGATGAAAACCTGCGCATGCGTGGCTGGGCAAGCGTGCCCTGGGGTGTGGTCAGCCTCGCCGAGACCGAGCGCGACGAAGCCCCGACCTCGGCCGGCAGGCTCGAAGCCTTCTTCCGCATGAAGGCGAAGGTCAGCCGCCACCTTGGCGAACTCCGCCGGGTGGCGGGCAAGGATCTCGCCCTGCTCGGCGCTTCGGGAACCGTCACCACCCTCGCGAGCCTCCTCATGGGGCAGACCAGCTACGACCGCGCCCGGGTCGACGGCTGCTGGTCAGACGTGGTCGGGCTGCGCGACCTCGGCCGCAGGCTCGCTGCCATGCCCGCTGCCGAGCGGAGGGCGATCCCCGGCGTTGGCCGTGACCGGGCCGAGCTCGTCGTCTCTGGCGCGGCCATACTCGAGGCCCTGCTCGACCTTTCGGCGACCCGCCGGATTCGCGTTGCCGACCGCGGCCTGCGCGAGGGCATCCTGCGTTCGATGATGGCGGACGCCAGACACCAGGCCTGCGCCTGATGCCCCCGACCCGCGGCGCAGGCGGGGGCCGCGACGGCCGGCGGCTTGCCCCCAAGCGCGGCCGCAGCGCCTCCTCCACGCGCTGGCTCGAGCGCCAGCTGACCGACCCCTATGTCCGCCGGGCGCTGGCCGAGGGCTATCGCGCCCGCGCGGCCTACAAGCTCATCGAACTCGACGCGCGCTTCGGTCTTCTGAGGGGTGCGACCCGGATCGTCGATCTCGGCGCTGCACCGGGAAGCTGGTGCCAGGTGGTGCACGAGCGGGTGCCTGGCGCGCGCCTTGTCGGGATCGACCTTCTCCCGATGGACCCGATCCCCGGCGCGGTCCTCCTCCAGCAGGATTTTCTCGCGCCGGATGCAGCGGCCGCGATCGAGCAGGCGCTCGGCGGCCCCGCCGATCTCGTCCTGTCCGACATGGCTGCCAACACCGTGGGCCATGCGCCGACCGACCATCTGCGCACGCTCGCCCTCGTCGAGGCGGCGGCAGCCTTCGCCGCCGAGATCCTGAAGCCCGGCGGCAGCTTTGTCGCCAAGGTCCTCGCCGGCGGCACCGAGGGGGCGCTGCTCGCCGACCTCAAGCGCCAGTTTGCCAGCGTGAAGCATGCCAAACCCCCTGCCAGCCGCAAGGACTCCCGCGAGACCTATCTCGTTGCCCAGGGATTCCGCGGCTGAAGGGCGCGGCGCGGTGGATTTGCAACCGCCGCGCCTCTAGGAGGGCGTCATGTCACTTCCCGCCGAATGGGGGCCACAGCAGGCGCTGTGGACGGCGTTTCCGTCCGCCCCGGAGCTGTGGGAGGCCGACCTTGCGCCCGCGCAGGGCGAGGTCGCAGCGCTCGCAAGACTGCTGGCCTCGACCGTGCCGGTCAGGCTCATCGCCAACGGGGCCGAGGCCGCAGCAGCGGCGCGGGCCGCAGTCGGCGATGCAGCCGAAGTGCGCGAAGAGGCCTTCGGCGACATCTGGCTGCGCGACACCGGCCCGATCTTCCTGGGGCCCGACGAGGCCTGCGCCTTCCGCTTCAACGGCTGGGGCGGGAAATATGCGCTGCCAGGTGATCTGGACCT
>CALLWN010000100.1 GCA_938016505.1 uncultured Sphingomonadaceae bacterium | reverse complement strand
CATCCTCGGCGCGGCAATCCTCGGCTCGCAGATCGTCAGGCGCCCCGACGCCCCCGCCCCGGTCTCGGCGCGCATGGATGGCCCCATGGCCGCCGCGCCCGTCATCCCGACAGGCTCGGGCGTCCTCGCCGAAACGGTCGAGGGCAAGCCGGCGCTCAACATCTATTTCGCGACGGCCGAACGCGAGGTCGCCCCGCTCGGCGCCGAGGCCGAAGCGCTCAAGGCCTACATGGATGCCAACCCCGGCGACCGGCTCTCGGTCTCGGGCTATGTCGACCCGCGCGGCGACGCCGCGTTCAACGCCGAGCTCGCCAAGAACCGGGCCGAGAACAGCAAGGCCGCACTCGTCGCCGCTGGCATCCCGGCCGACCGGATCGATCTCGACAAGCCCGCCGACATCGTCGGCGGCGACAAGGCGTTCGCCGAAGACCGGCGCGTCACGGTGCGCGTGAAGTCGGGGGGGGTCGTCCAGCAGCCCGCCGCGGTCGGGAAGGCACAGGCCACACCCTAGGCCACATCCCGGGCCGCGCCCGTTCCCGGCGGCGGGCCGCGCCCGTCCCCGGCGGCTCGCCCCCGGGGCCGCATGGCTGCAGCCGCGATTTCCCTGTGCTAGAAGGGCACCTCGTCGTCACCAAAATCGTCGAGCGGGTCGGTGGCCGGGCGGCTTGCCCCGGCGGCAGGGGCGCGGCTGCCGCCCCGGTCGCTCTCCCAGTCGCCGCCGCCCGCCATGCCGCCCTCGCGGCGGTCGAGCAGGGCAAGCTCGCCCCGGAACCGGCCGACATGGACCTCGGTCGTGTAGCGGTCGTTGCCGTCGCGGTCCTGCCATTTGCGGGTCCGAAGCTGGCCCTCGATGTACACCTTCGAGCCCTTCCTGAGATACTGCTCGGCCACCCGCACCAGGTTCTCGTTGTCGATGACGACATTGTGCCACTCGGTGCGCTCCTGGCGCTGGCCGGTGTTGCGGTCGTTCCAGCTTTCCGAGGTCGCAAGCCGGAGGTTGGCGATCCGCCCACCGTTCGCGAAGCTCTTGACCTCCGGGTCGGCGCCCAGGTTGCCGACGAGGATCACCTTGTTGACGCTTCCCGCCACCGGCCGCTCTCCCTTGAAAACCATCATCCGATAGGCGAGACACCAACCCCTTGCCAAGCGGAAGGATGGCCGATGGCGAACACGAAGACCCTGTGGGGCCGTTCGTGGCAGCATCCGCAGGTCCGGCCTCGCGGAACGAACGGCGAGGCCTCGGCCGGTTCGGCGGCCGGGCCGCGATGGGTGCGGATCGGCGCGCTGCTGCCCGGCGTGCTGCTGGCATCCGCGCCACTGGCATCCGCGCCCCTGGCATCCGCGCCCCTGGCATCCGCGCTCCTCGCATCCATGCTCCTGGCATCGGCCGCCCCGGCAAAACCGGGGATCGACGCGCCGTTTGCAGTCACCGACCCTGCCCGCATGGCGCCGTTCGGAAGTGCCGTCGGCAGCGCCTTCACCAACTACAGCCGGGTGGCGCCCGCCATCGCCACGGCCGGAGCGCCGGGCGTCGCCGGCATCGAGAAGGCGAGGGCGCTTGGCTTTCGCCACCTCATCGACCTGCGCGGCGACGGCGAGCCCGGCGTGGCCGACGAGACGCGCCGCGCCGCCGAGCTCGGGCTCCGCCGAAGCTCGATCCCGATGCCGATGGACCCGGCCGCGATCCCGGCCTTCGTGGACCGGCTTGCGTCGCTTCTCGAGGCCTCGGACCAGTATCCGGCGCTCATGGTGTGCGGCTCCGCCAACCGGACATCGGCGGCCTGGGCGCTCTACCGGGTGCGGCGTGGCGTGCCGCCGCTCGTCGCCATCGAGGAAGCCCGCGCCGCCGGCCTCACCCCGCGCGGCGAGGTGCTGGTCCGCGAGGCGCTCGGGCTCGCCCCCGAGGCTGCCTCAGGCGACTAGAGCAGTGCAAGCGCGGCCCGGTTCACGACGAAGGCCGCCACCCACGCCAGCGCGAACAGGTAGGCCAGCATGAACAGCGGCCAGCGCCAGCCCCCGGTCTCCCGCCGGGCCACCGCAAGCGTCGAGATGCACTGTGGCGCGAACACGAACCAGGCGAGAAAGGCGAGCGCGGTCGGCAGCGGCCAGGCGGTGCGCAGCCGCTCGACCAGGCCCGCCGTCGGGTCCTCGGCGTCGATCGCGTGGATCGTGCCGAGCGTTGCCACCGCCACCTCGCGCGCTGCCATCGCGGGCACCAGCGCGAGCGCAATGTCCTCGCCGAAGCCGAGCGGCGCCACCAGCGGCTGCAGCGCGGCCCCCAGCCGCCCGGCGTAGCTCGCGGCGAGCGGCGGCGCCTCTCCGCCCGCGCGCGGAAAGCTGGCGAGCGCCCAAAGCGCGAACGAGGCCGCGAGGATGATGGTTCCGGCCCGCTTCAGGAACAGCATCGCCCGCACCCAGAGCCCCAGCGCAAGGTCGCGCAGCGTGGGCAGCTGATAGGCCGGAAGTTCCATCAGCAGCGGGAGCGAGGCACCGCGGGTCACCGTCGCCCGCAGTGCGAGCGCGGCAAGAAACCCGGCCACCGCGCCCGCGACATAGAGCCCGAACATCACGAGCCCCTGCAGCCCGACCGGCCCAAGCACCGGCTGCGCCGGGATCACGGCGGCAATCACCACCGCATAGACCGGAAGCCTTGCCGAACAGGTCATGAGCGGCGCAACCAGAATGGTCGTCAGCCGCGCCCGCGGGTCGGCGACGGTGCGCGCCGCCATGATCCCGGGGATCGCGCACGCGAACGAGGAGAGGAGCGGGATGAAGCTCATGCCCGAAAGCCCGGCCCGCGCCATCAGCCGGTCAACCAGAAACGCCGCCCGGCCAAGATAGCCCGTCGCCTCGAGCGCAAGGATGAAGGCGAACAGGATGAGGATCTGCGGCAGGAACACCAGCACCGACCCCACGCCGGCGAGCACGCCATCGACCAGCGCATCGCGCACCAGCCCCTCGGGCAGGGTGGCAGATGTCGCCGCCTGCAGTTCCATCACGCCAGCCTCGATCCACCCCATCGGCGTTTCCGCCAGCGAGAACACGGCCTGGAACACGAGGAACAGGATGGCCGCGAGCAGCAGCGGCCCGCCGAGAGGGTGCAGCACCACCCGGTCGATCCGGTCGGTCAGCACCCGGCCGCGGCCGCGCGCCAGCGTCACCTCGGCTGCGAGTGCGCGGGCCGCCCGGGCCCGGCGCCGCGCATCCATCCGTTCGGTCGCAGCCCGCGCCGAACCTGCCTCAAGCAGGCCTTCGAGCCCCGCCAGCACTGCGTCGAGACCCCGCTTCCGCACTGCAACCGTCTCGATGACCGGGCAGCCGATCTTCTCCGCAAGCGCCGCAGCATCGATCCGGGTGCCGTCGCGCGCCGCCATGTCCACCCGGTTGAGCGCAACCAGCGTCGGCAGGCCCAGCGCCAGCACCTCGAGGAGAAAGCCGAGATGGGTCTCGAGGCTCGTCGCATCGACAACGGCGAGCACCAGGTCGGGCCGCGGCTCGCCCGGAAGCGTGCCAAGAAGCGCATCGCGGGTAACTGCCTCGTCGGGCGAGCGCGGGTCGAGGCTGTAGGCGCCGGGCAGGTCGATCAGCTCCACCTCGCGGCCGCCCGGCAGCGCCAGCAGCGCCGAGGTCCGTTCGACCGTCACGCCAGGATAGTTGGCCACCTTCTGCCGCGCACCCGTCAGCGCGTTGAACAGCGAGGTCTTGCCGGCGTTGGGATGCCCGACGACCGCAACGCGCGGCGTGGCGGCCGCTAGCCGGGCCTCCGGCTTCACCTGACCGCGATCCGCCCGGCGAGCGCGCGCCGCAACGCGACCTTCGTCGGGCCGACCCTGACGGCCAGCGGGTCTCCGCCCGCCGCAGCGTCCGTCACCTTCACTTCGACCCCTTCGTCAAACCCCATCTCGAGCAGCCGCGTCTCGATCCGGGGATCGCCCCCCACGAACCCCGTGACAACGCCTGCCTCGCCCACTGCAAGCTGGTCGAGTCGCTTCATCGGCCAAGTCTAGGCGACTCTTTTGCGAGTGTCACGCAATATCGCAGGCCTCACGTCGCAGGGTAGCGAAGCCGCCCCAGGAACCGCACCAGACTTGGCCCGTCCCCGCCCCGGCCAAGCTGGGCCTTCCATTTCTCGAACCGCATCACCCCGGCGATCCGCCGGTCGAGAAAGGCCCATGTGTCCGCAAACCCCTCGCTCTCGTCCGCCATCCAGATGAAGAGAGTCGCTGCATAGACCGCGCCCGCAATCGCCCGCTTGGAATAATGATTGAAGTCGGTCGCCGTGTCGCCGGCCGCGCGCCAGATGGCATCCGCAGTTCCCCAGGTCAGCCGCGCGGCAAGCGCGGCATTGCCGGGAAGCGCAAGGATCGCCGCTGCCCGCCGCACCGCCTCGCGGTGGGGCGCAGCCGCCTCGAGCCGGGTCCGGATCGCCGCCGTCACCTTCTCGCGCACCTTCATCGCCCGGAACTCGGCGGTGTCGCAGGCCGCGACCAGCGCGGCGTCGGCAGCGCGGATATAGGCTGCCACCATGTCTGCCGCTCCGCCCGGAAAGGCGAGGCGTGCGACCGCAGGGTCAACGCCAAGGTCCCGTGCGGCAGCGACGAGCGCGGCATCGCTCCAGCCATCGAAGGGCACATGGGGCAGCATCGCCTCGGCAAGCGCGGGGCGGAGCTCGTCGAGGGTCGGATCGTCGGCCACGGTCATGCCCACCTTCCTAGCCGGTCGCGCCGGTTTCGGAAACCATGCGCTGTCGGGCCGCTTGCCGCACTGCGCCGATTTTGCTATCTGACTGGCCTTGGCGCTGCCGGCGGCCTGCCGGTGGCGCCCTGTTTTTGGCGTGGGCTAGGCGCCCACCATCGGCAAGGAGCAGGCGGCGCGTGCAGATCATCGTTCGGGACAACAATGTCGACCAGGCCCTTCGGGCGCTCAAGAAGAAGCTCCAGCGCGAAGGTGTCTACCGGGAGATGAAGCTGCGTCGCCACTATGAAAAGCCCTCGGAGAAGCGCGCGCGCGAGCGCGCCGCCGCCATCCGCCGGGCCCGCAAGCTCGACCGCAAGCGCGCCGAGCGCGACGGCGTCCGCTAGGGCCATGCGCGCCAACCTGCCCGGGCCGGCGCCATCCGGCCTCGGCGCCTGGATCGTCGCCGGCCTCATCGGCGTGGTTGCCATGACCGCGCTCGCCTGGGCTGGCACCCGTGCGGTCGCCGAGCCCGCTGCTGCCGTCCAGGGCTATCTCGCCGAGAACGCGAGGAAGCCCGGCGTCACCGTGCTTCCCTCCGGCCTCCAGGTCGAGGTGCTGAAGGCCGGTGGCGAGGGCCAGTCTCCGGGGCCGAAGGATTTCGTTCTCATCCATTACGAGGGCCGCCTCGCCGACGGCACCGTGTTCGATTCGAGCTACAGCCGCGGCCAGCCCGCAGCCCTTGGCGTCGGCGATGTCATTCCCGGCTTCGCCGAGGCGCTTCAGCGGATGAAGCCGGGCGACAAGCACCGGGTCACCATCCCGCCCGCGCTCGGCTATGGCGCGAAGGGCGCCGGCAACGGTGTCATCCCCCCCAACAGCGTTCTCGTGTTCGAGGTCGAGCTGCTCCAGGTCGCCAGCGGCGGCTGAAGCTGCTAGACGGCTCTCCGACAGGGGAGGGCGGGATGACACTTCTCGAGGCAATCCGGTCGGTCCTGGCGAACTATGCCGGTTTCGAGGGCCGGGCCGCGCGCGCCGAATATTGGTGGTGGCAGCTCTTCACGCTGCTGGTCGCCCTCGTGCTCGGCGGAGTCGGCAGCACGCTCGATCCGCTCGCACTCCCCTCGGGCCTCGCCGGCCTCGTCCTCTTTCTC
>CALLWN010000099.1 GCA_938016505.1 uncultured Sphingomonadaceae bacterium | reverse complement strand
CGCCTCGTCGGCGATCAGCTCGAAGGCGATCGCGAACAGGGCGTCACCCGTGAGGACTGCGGTCGCCTCGTCGAAGGCGCGGTGCACGGTCGGCTTGCCGCGGCGCAGGTCATCATCATCCATGCACGGCAGGTCGTCGTGAACCAGGCTGTAGACATGGACGGCCTCGATCGCGAGCGCGACCCGCATGGCCCGCTCGCGGTCGACATGAAACAGGTCGCAGCTCGCCACGACCAGCAGGGGGCGCATCCGCTTTCCGCCGCCGATGATGGCGTGGCGCATGGCCTCGTAGAGCCGGGCCCGCGGGTCGTCTGGCACGGGCAGGAGCCGGTCGAAGCGCGCGTCGACCTGCTCGCCGATCGCATCGAGCACCGGCTTGAGCTGGATCCCCGGCCGCATCAGGAGGCGAACGGCCTGTCTCCGGCAGGCGCGCCCTCGGCACCGATTTGCAGCTCACGGATCCTGGCCTCGGCGCTGGCAAGCCGTGCCTCGCACTGGGCCTTGAGCGCCTGGCCTTCCTCGTAGAGCGCGATCGCCCGCTCGAGCGGAACCTCGCCGGACTCGAGTTCGCGCACGATCGACTCCAGCCGCTTCAGCGCGTCCTCGAAACTCAGGGCCTCCCTGTCCTCACCTTCAGCCCTGTTCTGACCCACAGCCGCCACCGCCGGCCTTTCCCCATTTTGCTTGCGTTCGCCCTTTGGACGGGGGCACCATGAGGGTCAAGCGGCGAGACGGGGAAGGATGGAACATGTCGACATGCATGACGGTTGCTGCAGTGGTTGCCCGCGGTGCGCCGTTTGCGCTGGTCGAGGCCGAAGTGCCGGAGCCCGGGCCCGGCGAATTGCGGATTGCTGTCAGGGCTGCCGGCATCTGCCACACCGACCTCGCCTTCCGTGACATCGAGCTTGGCACCCCGCTTCCCATGGTGCTCGGCCACGAGGGCGCCGGGATCGTCGACGCGGTCGGCGAGGGCGTCGAGGGGTTCCGGGTGGGTGACCGGGTTGCGCTCTCCTACGACAGTTGCGGGCACTGCCCGGTCTGCCGCGAGGGCGCGCCGCAATATTGCCTCGAATGGCCGGTGCGGAACATCGCAGGGGTCGGGCCGGACATGGCACCGCGCCTGCGCCGGGCCGACGGCCAGCCGCTGTTCGGAAGCTTTTTCGGGCAGTCGAGCTTCGCGCCCTACGCCATCACCCGGCCGCGCAACACCGTGCCCATCCCCGATGCGCTCCCCTTCCACCTGGCCGCGCCGCTGGGTTGCGGCATGCAGACAGGGGCGGGCGCGGTTCTCAACACGCTCGCGGCCAGGTCCGGCCAGTCGCTCGTGGTGCTCGGCGCCGGCGCGGTCGGGCTTGCGGCGATCATGGCGGCCCGGGTTGCCGGCATGGACCCGGTCGTGGCCGTCGACCGCGTGCCGGGGCGCATCGCGCTCGCACGCGAGCTTGGCGCGACCCATGGCCTTCTGTCCGGCGAGGACCTCGCCGGCGCCCTCGGCGCCATCCGGCCCGGCTTCGATGCCGTCATCGACACGACCGGCGTGCCTGCCCTGATCGAGCTTGGCATCGGCCTTCTCGGGACCCGCGGGACCATGCTCGTCCTCGCTGTCTCCCCGCCGGGCGCCACGGCGAGCTTCGCGCTTTCCGGCTTTCTCGGCGGCAAGCGCATCATCGGTCTCATCGAGGGCGACGCCGACCCGCAGGCGTTCGTGCCGCACCTCGCCGCGCTCCACCTCGAGGGCCGGTTCCCGCATGACAGGCTGGTGAGAACCTACAGCTTCGCCGATATCAACCGTGCGGCGCATGCCATGGAAACGGGCGAGACGGTGAAGCCGGTCCTGCTGTTTGACGGCTGAGGCCGCCGGGGCTGCAACGCCGGCGGGAATGGAGGGTCAGCCCGACCCTGCGGTGGCGCGCCCGGGCGAGGCCAGCGCATCATGGCGCCTTCGGTGCGCGCTGCGGCTGCTGCCTCGGCGCACCGCCGTCAGGCGGCGGCACGGCTCTGCAGGTCGGCGAACAGTTCCCGCATCTGCCCGAGCGAGAAGAGATGGGCATAGATGAGGCCCATCATGCCGTTCTGCACCATCTTTCGCGCCTGGTCGCCGCGGATGTTCTGGAGCTTCTTCTCGTCGATCATGCGGAAACCCGAGAAGTTGGCGGGTTCGGCCATGCCGGGGTTCTGGATCGATGCCTGGCCTTCCATCAGCAGGCCGAGCTTGTTGAGTTCGTCCATGAAGCTGCGGGTGCGGGCGACTGCGGCTTCGAACTCCTCGCAGAACTTGAGGATGCCCTTGGTCACCTCGGAGGGCTCGGTGCCATCGAACAGCTTCTGCTCGCCATCCTCGGTGATGAGGCTCCAGCTGTCGTCGAAGACAAGGCTGAGCACCTGCGCGTCGGGCTGCAGCCGGGCGAGCATGAAGGGATGGCGGCGGATATAGGCCGGGATGTAGGCGCGCGGCCGCCACTGGCCGTCGGCCTCGAGGAACAGGTTCTCGCCCTCGCGCAGCCCGACGAGGGCGAGCGGGACAGCGACCTCGTCGGCGCCGAAGACGATCGGATAGAAGCGCTGGGCCAGTGCGAACTCGTCGACCGTGATCGGGACTGCGTGGGTGCCGCGAGCGAATTCGAGATTTTCGCGCGGCTTCAGCCCGAACCCGGCGTGCACGTCGGAGCTCAGGGGAATGAGATTGCGGTAGAAGAGCGGGAGCTGCGGCTGCGCCTGCGGTTGCGTTGCCATCGGGGCGGGGATTCCTCTGCTCGGTCAGGGTGCGGAAGCCGGCAGGGTGCCGGCACACGCGCACTTGGCTCGCGAGGCTCTAGCGCCCGACGCCTCCGCAATGCAAGCCGGCGCCTGCCGGTCAGGCGAACAGCTTGCCGGGGTTCATGATGTGCGCGGGGTCGAGCGCGGCCTTGATCGCCCGCATGACGGCGAGCCGCCCGGGATTGCCAAGCCGCGCCAGCTCGGCGGCCTTCAGGGTGCCGATTCCGTGCTCGGCCGAGATGGTGCCGCCGAAATCCACGACGATGTCGTGCAGCAGGCACCGCGCGGGCTCGCCATGCGTCTCGAGCCAGGCGGCAGCGTCGGTGCCGGCCGGTGCGCGCAGGTTCCAGTGGAGGTTGCCATCGCCGAGATGACCGAAGACGAGCGGCCGGGCGCCGGGAAAGGCCTTGGCAAAGGCGGCCCGTGCGGCCGCGTCGAAGGCGGGCACATCGGCGACCGCGACGGCCACATCGTTCTTGAGCGACGGGCCGTCCGCCTTTTCCGCCAGCGGCAGGTCTTCGCGCAGGCGCCACAGCGCTTCTGCCTGTCCGAGCGTGCCGGCGACGGTCGCATCGAGGAGTTCGCCGGCCTCGAGGGCGGCCTCCAGAACGGTTTCCAGCTGCCGTGCGAGCGGTGCGCCAGGATCGGCGTCGGTCAGCTCGACGAGGCAGTGGAGCGGAGCCTCGCAGCCGAGCGGCGCGCGCGCGCCGGGCACATGGGCGAGCACCAGCGCAAGGCCATCCGCCGGGACCAGCTCGAAGGACTCGACCCGCTCGCCGACCGCGCGCCGAAGCCGCGCGAGAAGCGCGAGCGCGGCCGCCATGTCGGGCACGCCGGCCCAGCCCACCGCCGAGACCGCCGGAAGCGGCACCAGCCGGAGCGCTGCGACAGTGACGATCCCGAGCGTGCCTTCGCCTCCGATGAGAAGCTGCTTCGCGTCATAGCCGGCGGTGTCCTTGCGCAGCGGCTTCAGCTGGTCGAGGACGGTCCCGTCGGGAAGCACGGCCTCGAGGCCGAGAACCAGGCTGCGCATGGTGCCGTGGCGCAGCACCTGGGTGCCGCCGGCGTTGGTCGAGACGAGGCCGCCGATGGTGGCGCTGCCCCTGGCGCCGAGCGAGAGCGGGAACATGGTGCCTGCCGCGCGCGCGGCATCATGGACATTGGCGAGGATTGCCCCAGCCTCGGCAACGAGGCTGAGACCTGCCGGGTCGACCGAACGGATCTGCGCCATGCGCTGCATGGAGACGATGATGGTGGGCCGGCCTTGCGCGGGCTCGGGCACCGACCCACCGACAAGGCCGGTGTTGCCCCCCTGCGGCACCAGTGCTGCGCCATGGGCGAGGGCTGCGCGCACCAGGGCTACCACATCCGCGGTGCTGCGCGGGCTGGCAAGGAGGTCGGCATGGCCGCGCTTCTGGCCGCGCCAGTCGAGAAGGTGGGGAGCGAGGAGGTCCGGGTCGGCGGTCACCACGCCCGGGGGCAGCGCGGCGGCCAGGGCTGCCACGGGGCCGGCTTGCAGGGCGGGAGAGGTTGCCACGCGCGTCAGCTCTGGGACATCTTGTCCAGCCGTGCCTTCAGCGCCTGGAGCTCGTCCTTCAGCTCCTGCACGCTGTCCGGCTCGGCGCGCGGCGCGGCGGGCATGTTGAGGAGCGGGTTGGCGTTGCGCCACAGCTCGGCTGCCGCCTGCATCATCTGCATGTTCTGCCGGACGAGCGTCTCGAACGCGGCCGAGGCCGGCGCATTGCTGCCCATGAGACCGGTGAAGGCCGACCGGAACTGTTCCTGGTTGCGGCGAAACGCCTCCATCGAGGCCTCGAGGTAGAGCGGCACCACCGATTGCATCTGGTCGCCATACATGGAGATGAGCTGGCGCAGGAACGAGACCGGCAGCATCGTCGTGCCCCGCGTCTCCTCTTCCATGATGATCTGGGTGAGCACGCTGTGGGTGATGTCTTCGCCCGTCTTGGCGTCGATCACCTTGAACTCCCGCCCCTCGCGGGTCATCGTCGAGAGATGCTCGAGCGTGATGTAGGACGAGGTCTCGGTATTGTAGAGCCGCCGGTTGGCATATTTCTTGACGATCACCGCGTCGGCCCCGGTATCGGCCCCGGTCGCTTCGGACATCGCTTGCACCTTCCTGAAGACAGTGATGGCCGGTTCGGCATCTCCTCGTGCCAACCGCGAGAAATCGCTTAGCATGTGCAGCATGCAAGCGCAAAACCTGCGCGCAATGGCAGGGCCTCCGGCATTTCCGGCCCCGGCTCGGGGGCCGCATCCGCAGCCGGTGTGCCTCGCCCTCCTCGTGCAGGAGAGCGGGGGCGAGCTTGCGCGGCTGCGGGCCATGCTCGAAGGGCTTGGCCGCTACCAGCGCGCGCCCGTTCCACCTGCTGCCCCCCGGCCCGCCCCGCTGGCGCGCCGGGGCGGGACCAGCCTTCGTCCACTCGCCGGCCCGGAGAGCGGCCGGCCGGTGCTGCTGCTGCCGTCGATCATCAACGGGCATGCCGTTCTCGACCACGAACCGGATCGCTCGCTGGCGCGCGCGCTCGGCGCGGCCGGGGCCCGTGTCCTCCTGGTCGACTGGGGCGATCTCGCCGGCGAGCGCCGGCTCGGGCTCGCCGGGCTCATCTCGGCGCGGATCGCGCCCCTGCTGCGGCAGTTCGGCCAGCCGGTCGGGGTTGTTGGCCATTGCCTTGGCGGCACGCTCGGCCTCGGGCTCGCCGCTGCCTTCCCGTCGCTCGTCACCCGCCTCGCCCTCATCGCCACGCCCTGGCGTTTCGCTGGTTACCCGCCCGAGATCCGGGCGGGGGCGTGTGCCGGGTGGGCCATGCTGCACGGTTGCGGCGCGACGCTTGGCGCGGTGCCGCTTGCACTTCTCAATCCGCTGTTCTGGGCGCTCGATGCATCTGGGGTGGCGGCCAAATATGAGCGGCTCGGCCGGAGCGAACCGGCAGAAGCTGCGCTCGCCGCGTTCGCCGCGCTCGAGGATTGGGCCGGAAGCGGCCCCCCGCTGCCGCTGCCTGCTGTCCGCGACATCTTCGTCGGGGGTCTTGGCCGCGACCGGTTCGGGGCGGGCCGATGGCAGGTTGCAGGCGTTGCCGTCCGGCCGGAGGCGCTGCGGCTGCCCCTCCTCGATATCCGCGGGGCGGCAGACCGGCTGGTGCCCGAGGCGACGCGGCCCGAGGTGCCCGGGATGCGGCAGCTTCGCCTCGAGACCGGCCATGTCGGCATGCTCATCGGGCAGCGCCGGCACCAGCTTCTGCAACCGCTTTCCAGCTTCCTGCTGAGCGACTAGAGCGGGCGTGGCTTCAAGGAGGATCCGATGGTTGACGTGGTCATCACCGCCGCACGGCGAACGGCGGTCGGCAGCTTCATGGGCAGCTTCGGCGCGACGCCTGCGCACCAGCTCGGGGCAGACGTGATCCGCGCCGTGCTGGCCGACAGCGCGGTCGATGGCGCCGAGGTCGGTGAAGTCGTCATGGGCCAGGTGCTGACTGCAGCGCAGGGCCAGAACCCGGCGCGGCAGGCGGCGATGGCGGCCGGCGTGCCCCAGGAGGTTCCGGCCTGGGGCGTGAACCAGGTGTGCGGCTCGGGGCTGAGGGCCGTTGCGCTTGCCGCCCAGGCGATCCGCAACGGGGACCATGGCGTGATGGTGGCGGGCGGGCAGGAATCGATGTCGCTCTCGCCCCACGCCCAGACCCTGCGGCCCGGCACCAAGATGGGCAGCCTCGAGCTTGTCGACACGATGATCCGCGACGGCCTGTGGGATGCCTTCAACGGCTATCACATGGGGATCACGGCCGAAAATGTCGCCGAGCGCTACCAGATCGGCCGCGAGGCCCAGGATGCCTTCGCTGCCGCCTCGCAGAACAAGGCCGAGGCCGCGCGCAAGGCCGGGCGGTTCAGGGACGAGATCGTGCCCGTGACGATCAGGGGCCGCAAGGGCGACACCGTGGTCGACACCGACGAATATATCCGCGACGGCGCGACGGTCGAGGCGATGGCCGGCCTGAAACCGGCGTTTCGCAAGGATGGCACGGTGACGGCCGGCAATGCCTCGGGCCTCAACGACGGTGCGGCGGCGCTTCTTCTCATGTCGGCTGCGGAGGCGGCCCGGCGCGGCGCCCGGGTGTTGGCGCATGTGAAGAGCTGGGCGTCGGCCGGCGTTGACCCGGCGGTCATGGGTCTCGGCCCGGTGCCGGCCTCGCGCAAGGCACTGGAAAAGGCCGGGTGGACGGTTGCCGATCTCGATCTTGTCGAGGCCAACGAGGCCTTCGCCGCGCAGGCGCTGGCGGTCGGGCAGGAGCTGGGGCTCGATCCGGAAAAGCTGAACGTGAACGGCGGCGCAATCGCGATCGGCCACCCGATCGGGGCCTCGGGGGCGCGCATCCTCGTGACCCTTCTCCAGGAGATGCAGAAGCGCGATGCGAGGAAGGGTCTTGCCACCCTGTGCATCGGCGGTGGCATGGGGATCGCGCTCACGGTCGAGCGCTGATCCGGACAATGCCGGGCGAGGCCGAGGCAGGCGCGATCCCGGGCAGCCTTGCGGCGCCACGCCCGCTGCGGCCGGTGGCGCCGGGGCCTGCCGAGACGGTCCTCTGGGAGGGCCGGCCGTCGCTCGGCGCGGGCCGGATGCTCGAGCTGCTGTTCATCCTCGTCCTGCTGGGTCTGCTCACCTGGGTCGCGGTGCTGCTGATTGCGCCGCACCTCGGCGGCTCGGCCTTCGCCGGGCGGCCCGGCCCGGAAGCTTTGCCGCTCATTCTCGCGCTTGTCATCGGCACCGTCATCATCATCGCGCTGCCGGTCTGGCTCCGGTCCTCGGCCAGGGGCCGGGCGCGCTACATGCTCACCAACCGCAGGGCGCTGGTGTGGCTCGGCCGAAGCGTCATCGGCGAGGCCATCCTGTTCGGCGCCGAAATGGAGGTGACCCCGACCGGGGTCGCCTTCTGGGCGCACGGTCTCTACCTCGACTGGCGGCTGAAGGACGAGCGGCCCGATCAGCTGCGGTTCGAGCGGATCCTCGACCCGGAGACCGTGGCTGCGATTGCCGAAGGACAGGGCGCCCGGCGGCTGCCGCCGCCCGCATAGCCGCCCGCCTCCCGGGTCTTTGGCTCAGGCCGCCGTGCTCGGCCGCTTGCGCATCTCCCGCTGCCAGGCGGCCACCCGCGGGTGAGCCTGCTCCGCCTTCAGGCCGACCCAGCGGGCGAAGTCGAGGCAGACGATCGCAGTGATGTCGGCGACGGTATAGCGGTCGCCAGCCACGAACGGGCTTTGCGCGAAGCGCTGCTCCATGGTGTCGAGGAAGCTCCGCGCCAGCAGCAGCCCGCGCTCGGCGAGTTCCGGGATCTGCGGGGTCGGCGGGCCTGCGCCTGGTGCTGCCCGGTCGGCATAGGCAGGGCGGCTGTTGCGGAAGGCGGCGGCGATGTTGAAGAGCCCCTCGAACTCGATCCGCCGCTGCCAGGATTCGACCCGGGCGATTTCGAGAGGGTCGCGGCCGAACAGGTTGGGCTCGGGCTGGAGCGCCTCGAAGTAGCGGCAGATGGCGATCGACTCGTCGAGGATGGTGCCATTGTCGAGCACCAGGGTTGGCACCACGCCGCGGGGGTTGACCGCAAGATAGGCCGGCTCGAGGTTCTCGCCCTTCTGGATGTCGATCTCGACCCGGGGGATCTCGATCCCCTTCTCGGCGAGAAAGATCCGCACCCGGCGCGGGTTGGGCGCAAGCGCCATGTCATAGAGTTTCACGCCTGCTCCCCCTTTTCTTCCTTCCGGGCTTCCCCTATCGCGCCGCGCCATGACGCGCCACCTCCTTCTCCTGCGACGCCGCTGACCGTCGCGCGCATCGTGCGCGCGGCGGGCGGGCGGCTGGCGGCCGTCCGGCATGGCGGGCTCCAGGCAGGGACAGGGGGCAAGAGATGCGCATCAGACCACGCAAACCAATGGATGAGCCGGCGATCGAGACGCTGGTGGCGCGCTGCTTTCCCGCCGAGCGGCGGGGGCGGACGGCGACACTTCTGCGCGGCTGCTCCGCCCCGCTTCCCGATCTCGCCTTCGTTGCCGTCGACGGCAGGACGATCGTGGGCAGCGTCGCGTGCCATCCGGTGCTGTGGGAAGGCGCCGACGGCACCCGCCGGCCGCTCGTGCTTCTCGGCCCGCTCGTCAGCCACCCCGACCGCCGCGGCGAGGGAATCGGGCGTGCGCTCATGATGAAGGCCACTGCTGCGCTCGACCGGCTGGGGGCCGACTCGATGCTCGTCGGCGACGCGCCCTATTATGGCCGCTTCGGCTACAGCGCAGACGCGACGGGTGGCTGGCTCCTGCCCGGCCCGGTCGAGCCGGAGCGGCTTCTGCTGCGCGCCCGCACACCTGCCCTGTGGATGGGGCCCGCGCGCATCCTCCCGGCGGCGGCGGCCTCCGGCGCTGCGCGCTGCCGTGCCGCCTGACCGGTCTCGCCTCCGCCCGGCTTGAACCGCAGCCGGGGCTCGGGCAAGTCTTGGCACATGGCTCAGGGTCCGACAGCCGCGCCGATCCGCGCCGAGCTTCCGCCGCTCGCCTCCATGTCGATTGCCGAGGCTGCCCGCGCGGTCGCCGAAAGGCGGCTCCCGCCAGTCGAGACCTGGAACCCGCCGCATTGCGGCCATTCCGACATGCGGATCGCGCGCGATGGCACCTGGTACCATGGTGGCACCCCGATCGGCCGGCCGGCGCTGGTGCAGCTGTTCGCGACCGTGCTGCGCCGCGAACCCGATGGCCGTTTCGTCCTCGTCACCCCGGCCGAGAAGCTCGACATCGATGTCGAGGATGCGCCGCTGGTCGCTGTCGAGGTGAAGAGCGAGGGCAGCGGCGAGGACCGCAAGCTCCTGTTCCGGCTCGCGACCGATGAGCTGGTGATCGCGGGCCCTGGCCATCCGCTGCGCTTCGCCCACGATCAGGATGGAAGCCCGCGACCCTATCTCCATGTGCGGGGCAGGATCGGCAATGGGATCGAGGCGCTGGTCGCCCGCAACGCCTTCTACGATCTCGCCGAGTGGGCGCTTGCCGAGCAGGCGGAGGGGAGGCCGGTGGGGCTCTGGAGCGGAGGCGCCTTCTTTGCCTTCCCTGCTTGAGCGGCTCGAGAGGCGGCTGGGGCAGCCGGGGGCGCCCACGATCCGCGGGGACTGGGATATTGGCAGCGGCGTCCCGGCCGGCGAGGCGCCAGCCACTCCGGCCATACCGGCCGCGGTCCTCGTGCCGGTCCTTGCGCGGGCCGAACCCTCGCTGCTCCTCACCCGGCGCACCGAGCATCTGCGCAGTCACGCCGGCCAGGTGGCCTTTCCCGGAGGCCGCATCGATCCGGGAGACCCCGGCCCGGTCGCGGCAGCGCTGCGCGAGGCCGAGGAGGAGGTGGGACTCGCGCCCGACCTGGTCCGCGTGATCGGAACGGCCGATCGCTATCTCACCGGCACCGGCTATGCCGTGACCCCTGTCGTGGGCCTGCTGCCTTCCGACCCGCCCCTGCGGATCAACACGCACGAGGTGGCCGATGTGTTCGAGGTGCCGCTTGCCTTCGCGCTCGACCGCGCCAATCACCAGCTGCGCGAGGCCGAGTGGCGCGGCCGGATGCGACGCTTCTATGTCATCGAATGGGAAGGGCGGAGCATCTGGGGGGCAACGGCCGCCATGCTCGTCAACCTCTCCGCGAGGCTCGGCTGACGGGCGCGCCCCTGGCCCGGCTCGACCCAGCCCTGTGGCTGGCGCGCCCGAAGATGGGGCGCCTGCTCGACGCCCTCGGCGCCAGCGCCGGGCTGACGCGGGTGGTGGGCGGCGCGGTGCGCGACGGACTCCTCGGCCTGCCGGTCGCCGACATCGACCTTGCGACCAGGCTGGCGCCGGGGGCGGTGGTCGCCGCGCTCGAGGCCGCGGGGCTGCGTGCGGTGCCGACCGGCCTGGCCCATGGCACCGTGACTGCAGTTGCCGGCGGGCATGGCTATGAGGTCACGACGCTCAGGCGCGACGTCGAGACCGACGGCCGCCACGCCAGGGTCGCCTTCACCGACGACTGGAAGGTCGATGCCGCCCGCCGCGATTTCACGATCAACGCGCTCTATGCCGACCCCCTGACCGGGGAGGTGACGGACTGGTTCGGCGGCGTCGCCGATCTCGGGGCGCGGGTCGTCCGCTTCATCGGCGATCCGCTGACCCGGATCGCCGAGGACCATCTGCGCATCCTGCGCTTCTTCCGCTTTTCGGGTCGCTATGCTGCAACGCTCGATCCGGAGGGGCTTGCGGCCTGTGCGGCGCGCGCGAACGATCTCATGACCCTCTCGCGCGAGCGGGTGCGCGACGAACTGCTGAAGATCCTTGGCGCGTCCGACCCGACTGCAATCGTCGTCGCCATGCGCGATCATGGCATTCTCGCCGCGGTCTTGCCCGAGGCGACCGACTGCCCGAAGCTGTCCCGTCTGGTCGCCTTCGAGAGCGCAGCCGGGGCGTCGCCGGCGGCGCTGCGGAGGCTCGCGGCGCTCCTGCCCGAGGATCCGGCGCTCGCCACTGCCATCGCAGCGCGGCTGAGGCTGTCCAACGCCGAGCGCGCCCGGCTGGTTGCGATTGCAACGCCTGGGGCGGTCCCGGCCGACCCGCGCGCGCTTGCCTACCGGATCGGCGCCGAGGCCACGGTCGAC
>CALLWN010000098.1 GCA_938016505.1 uncultured Sphingomonadaceae bacterium | reverse complement strand
GCGGCTATGACGAGATCGTGCTCCTGAAGGACATCCCGTTCCAGTCGCACTGCGAGCACCACATGGCCCCGATCATCGGCAAGGTCCATGTCGCCTACCTGCCGACCAGCCGCGTCGTCGGCATCTCGAAGCTCGCCCGGGTCGCGCTCGGCTACGCCAAGCGGCTCCAGGTCCAGGAACGGCTCACCGCCGAGATCGCCGACGCGATCCAGGAGGGGCTGAAGCCGCGCGGCGTCGCCGTGGTGGTCGAGGCGGCCCACGCCTGCATGTCGGCGCGCGGGGTGCTGACCCCGGGTGTCACCATGACCACCTCGCGCCTCATGGGCGTGTTCCGCGACGACCACCGCTCGCGGGAGGAAGTGCTGAAGCTGATGGGCGTGGGCTGACGCGCATGGCAGCCGCGCTGGCGCGTCCGAAGCGGGTGGGGATGGTCTCGCTCGGCTGTCCCAAGGCGCTCGTCGACAGCGAGCGGATCCTCAACCGCCTGCGCGCCGACGGCTATGCCATCGCCCCCGACTATGCCGGCGCCGATGTCGTCGTCGTCAACACCTGCGGCTTCCTCGACAGCGCCAGGGCCGAGAGCCTCGAGGCGATCGGCGAGGCCCTCGCCGAGAACGGCCGGGTCGTCGTCACCGGCTGCATGGGCGCCGAGGCCGAGGCCATCCGCGCCCGCTTCCCAGAGGTACTCGCCATCACCGGCCCACAACAATATGAAGCAGTTGTCGGCGCGGTCCGCGCTGCGGCCCCCCAGCCGCCCCAGCCCTTCGTCGACCTGGTGCCCGAGGCCGGCCTCAAGCTCACCCCCCGCCACTACAGCTACCTGAAGATTGCCGAGGGCTGCAACCACCGCTGCAGCTTCTGCATCATTCCCACCTTGCGCGGAAAGCTCGACAGCCGCCGCCCCGACGCGATCCTGCGCGAGGCCGAGAAGCTGGTCGCCGCCGGCACCCGCGAGCTTCTCGTCATCAGCCAGGACACCTCCGCCTACGGCCGCGACCTGCGCCACGCCCGCTTCGGCGCCAGCGGCCTGCGGGCCCACATCACCGATCTCGCCCGCGAACTCGGCAAGCTCGGCGCCTGGGTCCGGCTCCACTATGTCTACCCCTACGCCCATGTCGACGCGCTCGTCGAACTCATGGCCGAAGGGCTCATCCTTCCCTATCTCGACATTCCGTTCCAGCACGCCCACCCGCGCGTCCTGAAGGCGATGCGCCGGCCGGCGGATGAAGCCCGCGTGCTCGACCGCATCGCCGCCTGGCGGCGGCTCGTGCCCGATCTCGCCATCCGCTCCACCTTCATCGCCGGGTTCCCCGGCGAGACCGAGGCCGAGTTCGAGCATCTGCTCGCCTGGCTCGAGGAGGCGCAGCTCGACCGCGTCGGCTGCTTCGCCTACGAGCCGGTCGCCGGCGCCGACGCCAATGCACTCGCCGACCCGGTGCCGGCCGAGGTCCGCGCCGCCCGCCGCGATCGGCTGATGGCGCGCGCCGCTGCCATCTCGGCCCGCCGGCTCGAAGCGAAGGTCGGCCGCGAGATCGACGTCCTCGTCGACGCCGCCGACGGCCCGGAGCAGGGCGGCGGCGCCACTGCCCGCAGCCCGTGGGACGCACCCGAGATCGACGGCCGGGTCCTGCTGCGCGATGCGCCCAACGCGAAGCCAGGCGACCTGCTCCGGGTCCGCATCGAGGATGCCGACGCCTTCGACCTCTACGGCGTCCCGTGCTGAACCGCTCGCTGCTTTCGACCCCGCTCGGCCGGATGGTCCTCCTCCACGACGAGGAAGGCGTGCTCTGGGCCTCCGCGTTCCACGACGACCCCTCCGGCATCGAGGCCTCGCTCGCCCGCTTCGTGCCCGGCGAACTGATCGCCGCCGACGTGCCGGTCCCGCCCGAGCTCGAGGACGCCTTCGCCGGCTATTTCGCCGGCGCGTTCGACAGCTTCGACACCATCATGACCGGCAGGTTCGGCTCGCCGTTCGAGCGCGCCGTCTGGGCAGCGCTTCGCGCCATTCCGCCGGGCGAAACCCGCAGCTGCGCAGCAGTCGCCGCCATGGTCGGCGACCTCGGCAAGGCCCGCGCCGTCGGCGCCGCCAGCGCGCGCAACCCGCTTGCCATCATCGTCCCCTGCCATCGGGTCATCGGCGTCAACGGCGCGCTCACCGGCCATGCCGGAGGCCTCGAGCGCAACGAATGGTTGCTGCGCCACGAGGGCTGGACGCCGCTGCGGGGCAGGCTGGTTTGACCGCTGCTCCCGGCGTCAGGGCCATTGCAGTCCCGGCCCGCCCGCTCTTCATCCTGATCGTCGCGCTCGGCAGCTTTCTCCTCTTCCTCGTCCAGCCGCTCGTGGCCCGGCTTGCGCTTCCCCAGCTCGGCGGGGCCCCGTCGGTCTGGAACACGGCCATGGTCTTCTACCAGGCCGCGCTTCTCCTCGGCTATCTCTACGCCCACGCGCTCCAGCGCCTGCCGCTTCGCACCCAGGCGATCGTCCATGTCGGGGTCCTCCTCGCGGCAGCCCTCACCCTCCCGCTCGGCCTGCCCGCCGCCGGCCTGCCAACCCCCGGCGGCGAGGCGCGCTGGCTCCTCATCCTGCTTGCAACCGGGATCGGCCCGCTGTTCGCCGCGGTCGCAGCCCAGGCCCCGCTGATGCAGGCCTGGTTCGCCCGCAGTCCCGATCCCGACGCCGCCGAGCCCTGGTTCCTCTACGCCGCCTCCAACGCCGGCTCGCTCGCCGGACTTCTCGCCTACCCCTTCCTGCTCGAGCCGCTGACCGCGCTTCCGTTCCAGCAGGCGCTCTGGTCGGGCCTCTACCTCCTCCTCGTCGCACTCGTCATGCTCGCCGCCGTCCGCCTCGTCACGGCCGGCGGCGTGGCGGCCAGCGCCGTCCCGCGCACGCGGGTCAGGGTGCCGCTCGCGCGCCAGCTCCACTGGGTTCTGCTCGCCGCAGTCCCCTCGGGGCTCATGATCTCGACGACCACCCACATCACCACCGACATCATGGCGATGCCGCTCCTGTGGGTGCTGCCGCTCTCGCTCTACCTCCTCTCCTTCATCCTCGTCTTCGGCCGCCACGGGGCGCGCTGGTTCGCCGCCGCCCGGCTTGCCGCCCCCATCCTCCTCCTCGTGTTCGGCGCCGCCGGCCTCGTCAGCCTCGACCGCGCCGCCAGCATCTACGGGCTCGCCAGCCTGTTCCTGCTGTTCGCAGTCGCAACCGCGCTCCACGGCCAGCTCGCCGCCTCGCGCCCCCATGTCGCAGCGCTCACCCGCTTCTACCTCTGCCTCTCGCTCGGCGGGGTCCTCGGCGGCCTGTTCGCGGGCCTTCTCGCGCCGCTCCTGTTCGACTGGGTGTGGGAGCATCCCCTCCTCCTCCTTGCCGCTGCCCTGCTCGTGCCGGCCCGCCCGCTCACGCCCCGCATCGGCCGGCTGTGGACCGGCCCGGCGCTTCCGGCACGCCTCCTGCGCATCCTCGGCCCCGGCGTCGCGCTCGCGCTCTCCTTCTGGCTCGGTGCCGTCTTCAACCCGGCCGAACCGGGCGCGCTGCAGCTCGCAGCGCTTGGCGCCATGGCAGCGCTCGCCATCCTAGCCATCGGCCGCCCGCTCATGTTCACTTGGGCGTTTGCCATGCTGATGCTCGCCGTCGGCGGCTGGCAGCAGCTCGACATCTCCACGGTCGAGGGCGCGCGCACCCGCAGCTTCTTCGGGGTCTACACCATCCAGAATGTCCAGAGCTCCGCGACTCGCCGCCTGCTCCACGGCACCACGCTCCACGGCATCCAGTCGCTCGACCCCGAGAAGGCCCGCGCACCCATGAGCTACTATGCGCCCGACAGCGGGGTCGGCCGGGCGATGCAGGCCGTGCCCGCCCTGTTCGGCGCGCATGCCCGGGTCGGGTTCGTCGGCCTCGGGGCCGGCACGCTCGCCTGCTACGCACGGCCGGGCCAGCGCTGGACCGTGTTCGAGATCGACCCGGCCGTCGTCGATCTCACCATCACCCGCGCAGCCTTCACCTATGTCCGCGACTGCAGGCCCGATCTCGCCATCGTCCTCGGCGACGCCCGCCTCACCCTCGCCGCCCAGCCGCCCGGCAACTTCGACCTGCTCGCCGTCGATGCCTTCTCCTCCGACTCGATCCCGCTCCACCTCCTCACCCTCGAGGCGCTCCGGGTCTACATGGCGGCACTCGCCCCCGATGGCCTCCTCCTCCTCCACGTCTCCAACCGCTTCCTCAATCTCGAGCGCGTCGTCGCCGCGGCAATCCAGACCGAAGGCCTCGCTGCCCGGCGGCTCCGCTACACGCCCACCGCCGAGGACGCCGCCGCGGGCATGAGCTATTCCTCCTCCGACTGGATCATGGTCGCCCGCAGCGAGGCCCGCCTCGAAGCCGCTGTCGCTGCCGCCGCAGGCAGCCCCAACGCCACCGCCAGCTGGGAGCCGCTCGCCCCGGCGCCTGGTGCGCGCCCCTGGGCCGACAGCTTCGCCTCGATCCTCCCGGTCTTGAAGCCGCTCCGCACCCTGCTCTAGGGGACCCGCCATGGAGCGCGTCCGCATCGCCGTCCTCGGAGCCTCCGGCTACACCGGCGCAGATCTCGTCCGGCTCGCGCTCGCCCACCCGGCGATCGAGATTGCAGCCCTGGTCGCCAACCAGAAGGCCGGCCTGCGCATGTCCGACATCTGGCCCCATTTCATGGGGGCAGGCGGGCTCCCGCCGCTCGCCCGTGCCGACGCGGTCGATCTCGCCGCAGCCGATGTCGTCTTCGGCTGCCTCCCCCATGGCGCCAGTGCCGAGCTTCTCGCCGGGCTCACCACCACCCGGATCGTCGATCTCTCGGCCGATTTCCGCCTCAACGATGCCACCACCTATGCCGACTGGTACGGGGTCACCCACCCCGCGCCCGCCCTTCTCGGCGAGGCCCTCTACGGTCTCACCGAACATG
>CALLWN010000097.1 GCA_938016505.1 uncultured Sphingomonadaceae bacterium | reverse complement strand
GGCGCACGCCCCGGCGCTTCCCCTCGAGGAGCGCATGGCCGACAAGCCGCGCGCCCGACATGCCAAACGGATGGCCGATCGAGATGGCCCCGCCATTCACATTGAGTTTTTCCATCGGAATCCCAAGCACATCGGCGCAGTGGATGACCTGCACCGCGAACGCCTCGTTCAGCTCGACAAGGCCGATGTCATCGATCGTGAGGCCGTGCCGCGCGAGAAGCTTCGGCACGGCGTGGATGGGCCCGATCCCCATCTCGTCGGGTGCAAGCCCGGCGACCGCCATGCCGACATAGCGGCCAAGCGGGGCAAGGTTGCGCCGGGCTGCCTCGCCCGCCTCCATCAGCACGCACGCCGAGGCCCCGTCCGACAGCTGGCTCGCATTGCCGGCCGTGATGCACTTGCCCGGGCCCCGCACCGGCTGCAGGCCGCGCAGCGCCTCAAGCGTCGTCTCCGGCCGGTTGCCCTCGTCCTTCGCGAGCGTCACGATCTGCTCGGAGACCTCCTTCGTCTCCCTGTTGACCATCCGCATCGTCGCCGTCACCGGCACGATCTCGGCATCGAACAGCCTGGCGGCCTGCGCTGCGGCCGTGCGCTGCTGCGAGAGCAGGGCATATTCATCCTGCCGGTCGCGGCTGATCCCGTAGCGCTCCGCGACCACCTCGGCGGTGTCGATCATCGGCATGTAGACATCGGGCACCATGGCGACGAGTTCGGGGTCGCCCTCGACGCGGAACCGGTCATTCTGCACCGTCGAGATCGAATCGACCCCCGCGCCGACGGCGATCTGCATGCCATCGACGATGATCTCCTTGGCCGCCGTTGCAATCGCCATCAGCCCCGAGGAGCATTGGCGGTCGATCGTCTGCGCCGCCACCGTCACCGGCAGCCCGGCCCTGAGCGATGCCAGCCGGCCGATGTTGGGCGCGCCCGAGCCCTGCGTCAGCACGCACCCCATCACGACATCGTCGATCTCCGGGCCCTCGAGCCCGGCGCGGGCAACCGCCGCCTTCACTGCGTGGCTGGCCAGCGTCGGGGTCAGCGTTGCGTTGAACGCACCCCTGTGGGCCTTGCCGATCGGCGTCCGCGCCGTCGACACGATCACGGCTTCGCGCATTGTCTTCTCCCTTCCGGCCCCGGCCGGTCTCCAGCCACTACAGGTAGACGAGGCTGATCCACTCGGCCGAAAGCGCCGGTTTCTCCTCGCCCTCGATTTCGACCGTCACCTCGTAGGTCGACTGCACCGCTCCCCCGGCCCGCTCCGAGACGTCTGCCAGCCGGAAGTGGCCGCGGATCCGCTTGCCCGACTTGACCGGCGCCAGGAACCGCACCCGGTTGAGGCCATAGTTCACCCCCATCTTCACCCCCTCGATGACGGGCATCGCCTGGTAGCCCATCAGCGACATGAGCGAGAGGGTGAGGAAGCCGTGGGCGATGGTGGTCCCGAACGGGGTCTGCGTCGCCAGCTCCGGGTTCACATGGATGAACTGGTGGTCGCCGGTGGTGTCGGCAAACCTGTCGATCCGCTCCTGGTCAACGAGGATCCAGTCCGAGGTGCCAACCGTCTCGCCCACCTTCGCCTTGAATTCATCGAGCGTGAGCGTGCGCCGCATCCCGGTCCCCATCCGTTCTGGTTCCCATCCGTTCAGGTTCCCGGGGCTTAGGCGTCCGCCAGCCGCTCCGCAAGCGCCCGGCGCACCGGTCAGACGCTGCGGGCGCCGCGCTTGCCCGTCGGGGCCTCCACCTCGCGCGGGTCGATGACCTTGCCGTCGGGCCCGGCCAGCATTTCGACCTGCACCGGGTAGGCGAAGTCGATCCCGGCCGCGTCGAAGGCCCGCACAATCCCGAGGATGACCCGCTGCCGGGCGTCCATCATGGCCACGAAGCCGGGATCCTCGACGAAGAACACCAGCTCGAAATCGAGCGAGGAGGCGCCGAAGCCGGTCAGGTGGCAGCGGTCGAACCGGGCCTTGGGCGCCGCCTCGACTGCCTCCCGCGCGATCTGCGGAATGGCCTCGAGCCGTTCGGGACCAGTCTCGTAGGTCACTCCGAACCCGAGCACCACCCGCCGCCGCTCGAAGGTCGCGTAGTTCGCGACCGTCGCGTTCAGGAGCTTCGCGTTGCTCATGATGACCATCTCGCCCGAGAGCGCGCGGATCCGGGTCGACTTCACCCCGATCTCCTCGACGACCCCGATTGCGCCGGGCTCGTAGACAATGCTGTCGCCGCGCTTGAACGGCTTGTCGAACACGATCGAGAAGGCCGCAAACAGGTCGGAGAGCACGCCCTGTGCAGCAAGCCCGATCGCGATGCCGCCGATGCCGAGACCGGCGATGAGCCCGGTGATGTCGACCCCGAGGTTGGCAAGAAGCGTGAGGAAGGCAATGATCCACACCGCGCCCGACAGCAGGCCCCGCATCAGCGCCAGCGCGGTGTCATCGTCTGCCCGCTCCGAGCGGGCCCTGAGCACCCCCATGAGCAGGCTCTGCACCCAGAGCGCCACCTGGATCACGGCAGCGATGGTGAACAGGAAGGTCACGAGGTTGGTGAGAACCTGGGGCGGCTGGCCGACGCCCGTCACGAGACGAAGGCTGGCAAGCGCCAGGAACCAGTAGCGCGTCCGCCCGACCGCATCGGCCAGCTCCTCGCGCCACAGCGGGCTTGGCACCGCGCGCCGCACCACGAGACGGGTCAGCCGCCGGACCACCAACAGGAGCAGGAACAGCGCTGCAGCGATCGCCAGCAGTGTCAGCGCCTCGGCAGTGTCGTGGATGAGCCAGCGGGTCACCGAGCGCAGCGCCGGCGTCAGCTGCTCGTCGAAGATGTCCGTCCCGTTGGCGAGCGGCGCCGCAGCGGCAGCAGGCGTCAGGACGGGCATCAGGGCGGGCATCAGGGGCAGGGCAACCATTGCGCGCCGCTTTAGGGGGCCAGCCGCGGCAACGGAACCCCGCCCACGTCGCGTCCGGCACCGGCCAACAGCGGCCTTGCCCCGCTTGCAATCGCGCACAAGCCCTCTATGCGCCCGTCGCCATGCCGATCCCAGCCGAGTTCCAGACCCCGGGCGGAGAGCCGCCCATCGCCCTCGTGACCGGCGGCGCCAAGCGGATCGGTGCCGCGCTTGCAACCGCGCTTGCCGAGGATGGCTTCCGCATCGCCCTCCACTGCAACCGCTCCCGTGCCGAGGCCGACGCGCTCGCCGCAACGCTCGCCGCCGCCGGCGCTCCCGCGCCGCTCGTCATCGCCGGCGACCTCGCCGACCCCAGGATCGGCGAGGCCCTCGTCGATGCGCTTCCGGCGCCGCCCCGCATCCTCGTCAACAACGCGTCGCGCTTCGTCGAGGACCGGTTCGGCGCGCTCGACCTCGCCGAGTGGGACTCCCATCTCGCCGTCAACACCCGCGCTCCCGTCCTCCTCGCCGAGGCGATGGTGCGCCGGCTGCCGGCGGATGCGCGCGGCCTCATCGTCAACCTCTCGGACGCCAAGCTCAGGAGCCTTCACCCCGACCATTTCAGCTACACCGTCTCCAAGGTGGCGCTCGCCGGCGTGACCGAGATGCTCGCCCGCGCGCTCGCGCCCCGGGTCCGGGTCAACGCCATCGCGCCAGCCGTCACCCTCGTCTCGGAGACGCTGGTGGGCGCAGCGTTCGAAGCCGCCCACGTGATGAACCCGCTCGGGGTCGGCGTCGAGGTCGGCCACCTCGCCGGAGCGCTGCGCTACCTCCTCCACGCCCCCAGCGTGACCGGCGAGACCCTCACGCTCGATTCCGGCCAGCGCTTCATGGCGCTCCCGCGCGACGTCTCGCACCTGGTCACGCCGTGATGGTCGGGGTCGCCTCGCACAGGATCATCCTCGAGGATCTCGCCGTTGATGTCGACATCGGCTTCCACCCGCTCGAGGTCGGGATCCCGCAGCGCCTCCTCATCGGGGTCGAGGTCACCCTCGACCCTGCGACCTTTCCCACCGAGGACAGCGCAGCCGCAGCCTGGGACTATGATGTCATCCACCGCGGAATCCACGCCGTCGTCGCCAGGCGCCGCTTCAACCTCCAGGAGACGCTCGCCAGCGAGATCTTCGCGATGATCGCAGCCCGCCCGGGCGTGCTCGCGCTCACGGTCAGCATCCGCAAGCCCGATGTCTATCCCGATGTCCGGGCGGTCGGCGTCGTGCTCTCGAGCCGGCCGGCCTGAGCGTCACCCGCCCGCCGGCTCCGGCCCCGGCGTCGTCCGCCCGCAGGCCCCGATCGCGGCGCGCGCCGCTGCCCAGTCCCGTTCGAGCCCGGCGTCCGCGGCAAGCGCTGCCGGAAGCTGCGCCGGAAGATCGCAGGCGAGCGTGCGCCACAGCAGCGTCTGCGGCTCGACCGGCCTTGCCGAATCGTCGATGACGTCGCCAGTTGCCACCTTGACCTGCGCTGCCTCGCCCGGCCGCCGCAGCACCACCAGCGTGAACGGGCCGCCGGTCTGCGCAGCCAGGAAGAACTGGCTCTCCGACTCGCCCGAGACGACCCCGGGGACATGGAAGCCCGAGCGCACCCCGG
>CALLWN010000096.1 GCA_938016505.1 uncultured Sphingomonadaceae bacterium | reverse complement strand
ACGGGGCCGCGTGCGTCCGCGGCTCCTGCCTGTCATGGCCCCGGGCAGGGCCCGGCCCTTCAGCCCGCGATATGCCAGCCGAGCGCGAGATCGAGCAGGAACAGCATTGCGAGCGCCACGCATGCGAAGCCCGCGACGCCGGCGAAGAGTTCCGTCACCATATCGTCCCGCGCCGGCCTGACGCTCCATACGTCGTGATCGTCCATATCCCCTCTCCCGCGGCAATATGACGCGAATCTGGACGCGGCTGTCAAGCGGGTCCGTGCCGAGACACGCTCATTTCGCTGGAAGGACTGCGCGTCCGATCCGCACCGGGGTCGCCAGCATCTGGCCTTTCATGGACCCCTCGCCGGCGTTCGGGTCGACCGGCGCGTCGAGGATGGCGCGCACCACGTCCATCCCTTCCACCACCCGCCCGAACACGGCGTAGCCTGCGGTATCGCCTTCGCCCGCGAGTTGGGCATCGAGTGCCGGCAGGCCGCCCACGATGATGAAGAAGTCGCCGCTCGCGGTCCCGGGTGCGCCGCGTGCCATGGAGATGGCGCCGTCGACATGGGAGAGACCTGTTGCCGAGGTCGGCTCGTGGGCGATGCCTGCGAGCACGCGCCTCGGCTCGTTCTTCACGCCGCCCTGCACCAGGCCATAGCGGCCATCCGGCGTCAGCCTCAGCGCGCGGTAGAAGCTTGCGCCATCGAGCCGCTTCTCGCGGACGTAGCGCAGGAAATTGGCGGCCGTGAGCGGCGCCCGTTCCACTTCGACCGCGATCCGGATTGCGCCGAGCGGGGTTTCGAGCACCACCGTCTCGGTCCGCGGCGCCGGGGCCTCGGCTGCCGGAGCCGCAGCGCCGGCAGGAGCGGCGTCCTGCGCAACTGCAGGCGCGGCGAGGGCGAGCAGGAGCAGGAGGCGAATCATGCGGCGATCGTTGCACGACCCGCCGCGAAGGCAAGCCGTGGCGCGCGTTGAAGCGCGGACCCTCGCCGGCGATGGCAGGCGGCAGGAGACGGCGCCTTTTCAGCGACCGTGTCGGCGATCCGCATCGTCATCCTGCGCACCGGCTTCCGGCCCAACCGTTCTCCATCTTAACATGCCCGACCCCCGGTGGCGGTGTTCCCCGCGCCCGGGAGCGAAGCGCTGCCCGCTACTGCCGCGCGAGGCTCAGTCGCCGGTCAGGATCCGGTCGACGAGCTGGCGCACGGTCGGGATGAAGCCGTTCGAATAGAAGGGGTCGGTCCGGAAATTGTGGGCCGAGTGGCCGGCGAACATGAGGTTCGCGTCGGGGTCGCCGCCATGGGCGATGTCCTGCAGGGTCTTCTGGATGCAGAAGCTCCGGGGGTCGGCGAGGCGGCCGGTCGAATGGTCGTCATGGTCCTTCCACGCCGAGAACTGGCACTGCGAGAGGCAGCCCATGCAATCGGCCTGGTCCCGCCGGATCTCCGCCTTCTCGTCGCGGGTCACGAAGACGAGCGTGTTGTCGGGAGTCTTCAGCGCCTCGGTGAAGCCCTGGCCCGCCCATCCCCTGGCGCGCAGCAGGTCGTCGCGGGTGACATAATAGGTGCGCCCCCGCGCCACGCCGACATCGAGCACAAACTTGTGGTCGCCGGCCGCCTCGGTCGAGAAGGCGATCTGCCGTTCCGACCGGGCTTCCAGCGCGCGCAGGAAGGAGTTCCTGACCGCGGAGGAGTAGAAGCCGGTTGGCGAGAAGCGGTGAAGCAGGATGTCGCCCTCCTCGAGGCTGGTCAGCTTCGCCTTCCAGGCATCGGGGATCGGGCTTTCCTGGGTGAGCAACGGCCGGGTGCCAAACTGGAAGGCGATGGCGCCGAGCTCGGGGTTGCCGATCCAGTCGGCCCAGTCGCGCAGGTACCAGACGCCCCCCGCCATCACGATCGGCACATCGTCGGAAATGCCGCTCTCGCGCATCACCGACCGCAGCTCGCGCACGCGCGGATAGGGATCCTGCGGCTTGGTGGGGTCCTCGGCGTTGGAGAGGCCGTTGTGTCCGCCCGCGAGCCACGGGTCCTCGTAGACGACTGCGCCAAGCCACTCGGCCGCGCGCGAGTAGGCCCGTTTCCACAGCGCGCGGAAGGCGCGCGCCGAGGAGATGATCGGATAGTAGTTGACGCCGTAGGAGGCGGCGATCTCGGAGAGCTTGTAGGGCATGCCCGCGCCGCAGGTCACGCCGTTGACTAGGCCCCGGGTCCGCTCGAGCACGCCATGGAGCACGCGCTGGGCGCCGCCCATCTCCCACAGGACATTGATGTTGAGTGCGCCTCGCCCGGCGCGGAGCTCGTCGGCGGCGATGTCGAACGCGCGCCTGACCTGTTCGACCGCGCCCTCGATCGCATAGGCGATCAGTTCCTCATGGCGGCCCACGCGGGTCTTCTCGCGGTAGACCTGCGGGACGGGAAGGCCGTCGGCGTCATAGCTGTCGGCATTGACGGCAGAGACAGTGCCGATGCCGCCGGTCGCTGCCCAAGCCCCCGAGGAGCGGTGGTTGGTCGCCGAGATGCCCTTGCCGCCCTCGATGAGCGGCAGAAGTTCGCGTCCGCCAAAGCGCAGCGTGTCGAGGGCAATCATGCGTTCAACTCCATCCGCAGGTGCTAGCAGCAATCACGACCGGATGCGCGCCCCTTTTTCGACGCAATCAGGTCGCGATTGCCACATGGGCTGCTGCCCTCAGTTCGGCGATCCCGAAGCCCTTCGCGGAACTCGTCGCCAGCACCTCGGGGTGCGCCGCCGGGTGGGCGCGCGCTTCGCTGGCAACCGTGGCAGCCACGGCGCCGGCGTCCTTCACCTTGTCGATCTTGGTCAGGACGATCTGGTAGCTGACCGCAGCGCGGTCGAGCAAATCCATCACCTCCCGGTCCACCGGCTTCAGGCCATGACGGCTGTCGACGAGCAGCAGCACCCGCCTGAGGTTTGGCCTGCCGGCGAGATAGTCACCGACAAGGCGGGTCCAGCGGCGGACGACGTCCTTCGGCGCCTCGGCATAGCCATAGCCCGGCATGTCGACCAGCCGGAACAGTGGCGGCTCGCCGACGAGGAACAGGTTGAGCTCCTGGGTGCGTCCCGGCGTGTTCGACGTCCGGGCAAGACCCGCGCGCCCGGCAAGTGCATTGAGAAGCGAGGATTTCCCCACGTTCGATCGCCCGGCGAAGGCAAGCTCGGGCAGGTCGTCGGCGGGGAGGATGTCGAGCCTGGGGGCGCCGAGCTCGAAGGCGATCGGGCCCGCGAACAGCCGGCGTGCGGTCGCGATCGCCTCGGCATCCCATGCTTCTGCTTCGGTCTCGTCGGCGGTCATTTCCCTGCCGAGGGCGCTGGCGCCGGCGAAGCGTATTTCCGGTTCAGCCACCATTGCTGGGCGATCGAGACAATGTTGTTGACGATCCAGTAGAGCTGCAGCCCGGCGGCAAACGGCGCCATCATGAACATGAAGATCCACGGCATCCACGAGAAGACGAGCTTCTGCACCTCGTCCATAGGGGTCGGATTGAGGCGGAACTGGAGCCGCATGGTGATGCCGAGGAGGATCGGCAGCACGCCGATCGCAATGACCGAG
>CALLWN010000095.1 GCA_938016505.1 uncultured Sphingomonadaceae bacterium | reverse complement strand
TGATACCCTCAACCATTGCCTGTCTCGATGCTCGCAGGCGGAGCCCGGAAGCGGGCCCCGTTAAGCAGCGTTACGGCAGAAGGTCGTGGGAGTTTAGCGGCGGAGCATGGCGAGCGTGCCGTCGGCGCCGACGGTTGCGGGGAAGCGCTGGCCGGTGATGCGGTTGCGCAGGATGACGCGCTCGCCGGGGGCGGCGCTGGCCTCGGCGACCGCCTCGACGGTGACTCGGAAGCCAGGGGCCTCGAACCCGACGGTCACCACGTCGCCGCGGCGGATGGCAGGGGTGGCGGCCCCGGTGGCGGCCCCGGTGGCGGCCGGGGATGGTGCGTGGGCGCCTGCGCGCGCGGCGATGGGCGCGACCGCCTGCCAGCCGGTTTGCGGGCAGGCGATGCGGACCGTGCGGGCCTCGCCGGCCGGGGCGAAGCGGAAGCCGCCGGGGCAGTCGGGCACGCGCAGCCTCGGGTCGATCGCAACCGGGCTGCCGACCGCAGCTTCGGCCTCGGCCCGGAGCGCGCTGGCGCCAGTGCCGATGCCGGTGCCAGTGCCGGCCGCGGCGAGGCCCGGCAGCGCGGGGGCGAGGATGAGGAGGGCGGCTGCCGGGAAAAGGCCGGCGGGAACCGGCGGGGACATGCGGCGGGACGTGACGGTCAGGGCCATGGGCAACGCTCCTTGCGGATGGGTCGGCGGTGTTTCGCCGGAAGGTTCAGCAAGGTTCGTGCCATGCTGCCGTTTGAGGCGGTGGTCCCGGTGCGGCGCCGGGGGTGCCGGTGGCAGCCGGCCGCGTTCCGGCACGCCGGTTCCGCACTGGCCGGCACATGGGTGCCGCCCGGGTGCCGCCGGTATGCTGGGCCGCGGTTTCCCGCCCCCCTTGGCGAAAGTTGGCACGCTTGTTGCAGGGGCAAGGGCTGGCGGGGTCCGCGGCCATGCGGGCCGGGGACCTGCGCCGGAAGCTGAGCCGTGAGGGTGGCGATGGATCGCCTCGACCGCTTCTTCGGGATTTCGGGCCAGGCGCTCGATGTGCGGAGCCGCCGCATGGCGGTGCTCGCCTCGAACATCGCCAATGCCGCGACTCCGGGCTACCGGGCGCGCGATCTCGATTTTGCTGCGGTGCTCGCCGACCGGAGCCGCGACACGCGGTTGCCGCTGGCGCGCACGGCGGCCGCCCACCTCGACCCTGCTGCGGCGCCGGCCGAACCGCCGCTCAGATACCGGCTGCCGGTGCAGGGATCGATGGACGGGAACACGGTCGAGCTTGCGACCGAGCAGGTCCAGTTCGCCGAGACCGCGCTGCGCTACCGGACCAGCCTGGCCTTCCTCGATGCCCGGATTGGCGCGCTGAAGGCCGCGCTGAGGGGCGAATGAGGGGAGATGCCATGACCCAGTCGCTGAGCCTGTTCGACATCGCCGGGCGCGCCATGGGTGCGCTGATGGTCAGGATGAACACGACCGCCTCGAACCTCGCCAATGCCGGGTCGGTCTCGGCGACGAAGGAAGGCGCGTTCCGGCCGCTGAAGCCGGTGTTCGAGACGCTCTACGAGGGCGCGACCGGCAAGGCGACGGTGGGGATTGCCGGGGTGGTGACGGCCGCGCTCGAGCCGGGGCGGCGCCACGAGCCCGGCCACCCGCTCGCCGATGCCGATGGCTATGTCCATGTCGCGGCGGTCGATCCCAATGCCGAACTGGTCGAGCTCGTTGAGACCGCGCGCCAGTACCAGAACAACATCGAGGTGCTGGAGACCGGCAAGTCGCTCATGCTCGAGACGCTGAGGCTGGGCCGGTGACGGGCCCCGGAGCCGGGCTTGTGATCCCCGGGCTGACCGGGCCGGCGCCGGAGCCGGCGGCGACGACGGGGCCGCGCCAGCTGGGGCAGAACGACTTCCTGCTGCTGCTGACGACGCAGCTGAAGGCGCAGGACCCGCTGTCGCCGATGGACAACAGCCAGTTCGTCGCCCAGCTTGCCCAGTTTGCGACCGTCTCGGGTGTGACCGAGATGTCGGTCGGGCTCAACCGGCTTGCGACCACGCTGGCGGGTGACAGCCGGAGCTCGGCGCCGCTGTGGCTGGGGCGGGTGGTGGCAGGGCCGGATGGCGCCGAGGGGCTTGTCGGGCAGGTGCGGCTCGATGGCGGCGGCGACCATGTGCTCGTGATGACCGACGGCAGGGAGCTGCCGATGCGCGACGCCCGGTTCGTCGCCTGACCGAAAGGAGCGTGGAATGTCCTTCTTCATCTCGCTGACCGGGCTCAACGCGGCCCAGACCGAGCTTTCGGCGCTGTCGAACAACATCGCCAATGTGAACACGACCGGCTTCAAGCGCTCGCGGGTCGAGTTCGCCGACATCGTCAACCGCTCGCCGACCCAGGCGGCCAACCGGGTCAATGGCGCAGGCGTCGCGATCGGGGCGGTGACCCAGCAGTTCGCGCAAGGGGGGGTGCAGACCACCTCCTCGGCGCTCGATCTCGCGATCGGCGGGCCGGGCTTCTTCCTGGTGAAGGGCGGCGGCGACCAGGCGGACTCGCTGGCGCTCTCGAGGAACGGCGCGTTCCAGGTCGATGCCGAGCGCTATGTCATCGACAATGAGGGGCGGCGGCTGCAGGTGCTGCCGGTGACGCCCGATGGTGCGCCGACCGCGATCGGGCTGTCGGCGCTGCAGGCGCTCAGGATCCCGACCAACTCGGGGCTGCCGGTGGCGACGAGCGCGGTCAGGTTCATCGCCAACCTGCCGGCGAGCGCGACCGTGCCGGTGCCGAGCTTTTCGCGCGACAACCCGGCGAGCTTCAACGCCGCGACCTCGACGACGGTCTATGATGCGGCCGGGCGGGCGAGCCCGGTGACGGTCTATTACCGGCGGGTCGAGAACCCGGTGCCGACCTCGACCGACAAGATCTGGGAGGTGCGGGCGTTTCGGGGTGACGCCGAGATCGTGCCGACGCCGGCGCCGCTGCAGCTGGTGTTCGATGCCTCGGGCACGCTGGTGTCGCCGCTGGGGCCGGTCGGCTTCTCGGGCGGGTTCACGATCGACCACAGCGGGACGACCCAACTGGCCGAGCCGTTCAACGTCTCGTTCACCGAGCAGGATGGCTATGCGCCGGGCCGGCTCGAGGGGGTGGGCGTCGACCTGCGCGGGGTGGTGCGGGCGAGCTTCTCGAACGGCGAGGTGATCGCGATCGGCAAGCTTGCGATGGGCAATGTGCCGAACCCGCAGGGGCTGAAGCAGAACGGCAATTCGAGCTGGACGCTGTCGCAGTCGTCGGGGCCGCTCGAGGTGGGACAGGCCGGGCAGGATGGGTTCGGGACCATTGCGGCCGGCTCGCTCGAGCGGTCGAACGTGGATCTCACCGAGGAGCTGGTGGGGCTCATCAACGCCCAGCGGACCTTCCAGGCCAATGCCAAGGCGATCGATACGGCCTCGTCGCTGTTGCAGACGATCGTGAACCTGAGGAACAGCTGATGGACCGGCTGATCTACACCGCGCTGACGGCGATGCAGCGGTCGAGCGAGCGCCAGGCGGTGACGGCGCACAATCTCGCCAACATCGAGACCCCGGGGTTCCGGCGCGAGATGGCGGCGATGCAGCAGGGCTATCTGGTCTCGGGTGCGGACGGGGCGGTGCTTTCGACCCGGGTGCAGGCAGGCGGCGAGATGCTGCACGACCTGATGCGGACCGGCCGCGCGGTGGTGACCGGCCGGCCGCTCGACCTGATGATGGAGGGCGGGGCCTGGCTGGCGGTTGCCGATGCGAAGGGCGCGGAAGCCTATACGCGGCGCGGCGACCTGCATTTCGACCCCGACGGGCGGCTGCTGACCGGCGCTGGCGACCCGGTGCTCGGGCTGGACGGAGCGCCGGTGGTGGTGGCGGCCGGGGCCGGCGCAGTGCGGGTTGCCGGTGACGGTGCGGTCGAGACCCGGCTTGGCGACGACCAGCCCTGGGTGGAGGTGGCACGGCTGAAGCTGGTCTCGCCCGAGCCCGGCGCGCTGGCCCGCGGGGTCGACGGGCTGTTCCGGACTGCCGCCGCGCTGGACCCGGACCCGCTGGCGCGGGTGAAGCCCGGCACGATCGAGCTGAGCAATGTCGATGCGGCGAGCGTGCTCGTCGAGCTGGT
>CALLWN010000094.1 GCA_938016505.1 uncultured Sphingomonadaceae bacterium | reverse complement strand
CTGACCGACATCGACCGCGAGACGAGGAACCCGACGCGCACGCCCGAGACCAGCTTCCGCGCCAACGGCCGGAACCTCCGGCTGCGCTATGCCGGCGAATGGCGGCTTGCGCCTTGGCTCGATGCGAGCTTCGGCGCCGAGCGCGAGCGCAGCCGCCTCGAGACTGCCTCCCCCTCGTCCTTCGACCCCGATCCCACGCCGTTCCGCGCCCGGGCAACGCTCACCGGCGGCTTCGTCCAGGCCGTGCTGCGGCCCCTGCCCGGCCTGACCGCGCTCGCCGGCGTGCGCCACGATGTGCACAGCGATTTCGGTGGCGCCACCACGCCGGGCTTCAGCCTCTCCTATGCACCGGGTGACGGGCCGTGGCGGCTGAAGGCCAGCTGGGGCGAGGGGTTCAAGGCACCGACCCTGTTCCAGCTGTTCTCCGATTTCGGCAACCCCGGCCTCCAGCCGGAGCGTGCGCAGGGCTGGGACGCCGGGTTCGAGGCCGGGCTCGCCGACGGGCGTCTCCGGCTTGCGGCCACCGCCTTCGGCCGCACCACCCGCGACCAGATCGACTTCGTCTCCTGCTTCGGCAACCCGCTTCCGGCCTGCGCCGGGCGCCCCTTCGGCACCTATGACAATGTCGCCCGCACCAGGGCCGAGGGCGTCGAGGCCGAAATCGGTCTCGCCCCGCTCGATGGTCTCGCCGTCTCCTTCGCCTACACCTTCCTCGATGCCCGCAACCGGGCCGAGGGGACCGCCAACTTCGACCGCTTCCTGCCGCGCCGGCCGCGCCACGCGGCAGCCCTCGTCGCCGACTGGACCGCGCCCGCCGGCTGGAGCGTCGGCATGACGCTGTCCCACGCCTCCGAGAGCTTCGACAATGCCGCCAACACCCGGCGGATCCCGGACCGGCTGCTGCTCGACCTCCGGGGCAGCCTGCCACTGGGCGAGCGGTTCGAGCTCTACGGCCGGGTCACCAATGTCGGAGACCAAGTCTACGAGACGGCGAGCTTCTACGGCCAGCCAGGCCGCCAGTTCGCAGGGGGGGTGCGTGCGCGCTTCTAGCGCGCTCGCCCTGCTGCTTCTCGCCGGCGCTGCAGCGGCAGCGCCGCAGCGCATCGTCTCGATGAACCCCTGTGCCGACGCCATCCTCGCCGAGGTGGCCGCACCTCGCCAGATCGCCGGCATCTCCCACTGGTCGCAGGATCCCCGCGGCACCTCGATGGACCTGGCGCTCGCGCGGCGCTTCCCGCGCCACTTCGGCACTGCCGAGGAAGTGCTTCGCCTCGCGCCCGACCTTGTCATCGCTGGCGCCCACACGCCCGGCGCGACGCGCGCGGCGCTCGCACGGCTCGGCGTCCCGGTGCTGCTGGTCGGGGTGCCGGGAAGCGTCGCCGAATCGAAGGCCGAGGTCCGCGCGATCGCCACTGCCGTGGGCCGCCCGGAGGCAGGCGAGGCGCTGGTCGCCCGGATCGACCGGGCGATCGCTGCGGCCCGCCACACCGGCCCCCCGGTTCCCGCCGTGCTGCGCACCCCTGCCGGCGTGGTGCCGGGCGAAGGCACGCTGGCAGGCGAGCTCATGGGCCTTGCCGGCTTCCGCAACGCGGCAGCCGAACTCGGGCTCAGCCAGTGGGACATCCTCCCGGTCGAGCGCCTGCTGCTCGGCCCGCCCGTCGTGCTGCTTGCCGACCCGTCGGCTGCGCTTCACCCGGCGCTTGGGCGTGCCCGCATGCCGGTGGTGCCGTTCGACATGCAGCTCCTCAACTGCGGAGGCCCGGTCATCATCCGCGCGGCGGCCGCACTCGCCGATGCCAGGGCGAAGCTCGAATGATCCGTTCGGGCCTCGCCGCACTCGTCGCAGCCGCCTTCCTGCTTTCGCTTTCGGCCGGAAAGGCATGGATTGCGCCCGTGCGCTTCGGTGACGACACCCCCGAGGCGCTCGTCCTCCTCGAGCTTCGGCTGCCGCGCGCGCTCCTTGGCCTGATGGTGGGCGCAGTGCTCGGCGCCGGCGGGGCGGTGCTGCAGGGCTATCTGCGCAACCCGCTCGCCGAACCCGGCGTGCTCGGGGTCTCGGCAACCGCGGCACTCGGCGCGGTGCTCGCCATCTTCCTCGGCGCCAGCGGCCAGCCGCTCCTGATTGCCGCGTCCGCCATGGCGTTCGGCCTTGGCGCCGTCGCGCTGCTCGGGCTCATCGCCGGCTCGAGCGGGCTTCAGCTGCTGCTCGCCGGGGTGGTGCTCGCAAGCCTCTCGGCCGCGCTCACCTCGCTCGTCATCAGCCTTGCCCCAACCCCCTTCGCGCTTGGCGAGATCGTCACCTGGCTCATGGGCGCACTGACCGACCGCTCGCTCGCCGACGTCCGGCTGCTCGCCGGGCCGGTCCTTGTCGCGCTGGTGCTGATGGCGGCATCTGCCCGCGCGCTCGATGCGCTCGCGCTCGGCGAGGCGACTGCGGCATCGCTCGGCGTGGACCTCGCCCGCACCCGCCTCCTCGTCATTGGCGGAGTCGGCATCGGGGTCGGCGCGAGCGTTGCGGTCACCGGGGTCATCTCCTTCGTCGGCCTCGTCGTGCCGCATCTCCTGCGCCCGCTGGTCGGGCCCGAGCCGTCGCGCCTTCTGCTGCCCTCGGCGCTCGGCGGGGCAGCGCTGGTGCTGGTGGCCGACAGCCTGGTGCGCCTCGTGCCCGGCGCTGCCGAGCTGAAGCTCGGGATCGCCATGGCGCTCCTTGGCGCCCCATTCTTCCTGTGGCTGCTGTGGCGCACCCGGCAGGAGCTTGCATGAGCGGGCCGCTCCTCGAGGCCGCCGGCCTCTCCGCTGGGCAAGGGGCATTCCGCCTCGGCCCGGTGTCGCTCGCGCTCCACCCGGGGCGGGTCCTCGTCATCCTCGGGCCCAATGGCGCCGGCAAGTCGACCCTGCTGCTGGCCCTTGCCGGGCTGCTTGCGCCATCGGCCGGCGCAGTGCGCCTTCTCGGCCAGCCGCTCGCCGCACTCGACCGCACCGCGCGGGCCCGCGCGCTTGGTTATCTCCCCCAGGGCGGCACTGTCCACTGGAACCTCACCGCGCGCGCGGTGGTGATGCTCGGCCGCGCGCCGCACCGGCCGCCCTTCGGCCCGCCCCGCGCTGAGGACTGCGCGGCCGTCGGGCAGGCGCTCGCCGCAACCGATGCGACGCATCTCGCCGATCGCCCGGTCCACAGCCTGTCCGGCGGCGAGCGGGCCCGGGTGCTGTTTGCGCGCGTGCTTGCAGGCGAGCCGCGCGTCATCCTCGCCGACGAGCCGCTGCAGAACCTCGACCCGGCGCACCAGCTCCAGACGGTCGGGCTGCTCCGCGAAGCGGCGCACAGCGGTTCAGCGGTTGCCGCCGTCGTCCACGATCTCCCGCTCGCCCGCCGCCTTGCCGATGACGCGCTGCTGCTGAAGCATGGCCGCGTGATCGCCGCGGGCCCGGCCGATGCCGTGCTGACCGCCGAAACCCTCGGCCTTGGCTTCGGGATCCGGGTCTCGGGCGAGCTGGTGCCGGTTGCGCCGCTCGAGGGCCGGGCTACAGAAGCGCAGTGACGCGCCCGGAGATCATCCTCGTGGTGGCAGCAGCCGAGAATGGCGTCATTGGCCGTGACGGCGCCATGCCCTGGCATCTCCCGGAAGATCTGCGGCGGTTCAAGCGGCTCACCATCGGCCACCCGGTCATCATGGGCCGTCGAACCTTCGCCTCGATCGGCCGGCCGCTGCCGGGCCGGCACAATATCGTCCTGACCCGCGATCCGGCCTGGCGCGTCGAGGGCGTGGCGGTCGCTGCCAACCTTGCCGAGGCGATCGCCGCCGCCGGGCTCGATCCGCGCACCCGTGCCGGACGGATCTTCGTGATCGGGGGCGCGCAGGTCTACGCCCTGGCGCTGCCGGTTGCGACTGCGATCGAACTTACCCGCGTCCACGCCACGCCGCAGGGAGACACCCACTTCCCCGGGCCCGATCCGGAACGCTGGCATCGCGTCGCTGCCGCGCCTGGCGAGGGTGTCACCTACGAGCGCTGGGAGCGCATCCTTTCCCCTCGCGGTCTGCTCGGCTAACGCACCACAGATGAGGGTGATCCGGGATGGGGCGGCAGCGCCGCCGGCGCTGCGCGGCGGCGCGGTTGCCATCGGGAACTTCGACGGTGTCCATCTCGGCCACCAGGCCGTCATCGGCGCTGCGGTCCGCTGGGCCCGCGCGCGCGGCGCGCCAGCGCTCGTTGCCACCTTCGACCCCCACCCCTCGCGCCATTTCCGCCCCGATGCGCCCCCCTTCCAGCTCACCCGCCTCGACCAGAAGCTCCGGCACTTCGCAGCCCTCGGGATCGACGGCGTCATGGTCATTCCCTTCGGTCAGGCACTCGCCGCCCTGTCCCCGCAGGCGTTCGTCGAAGACTGGCTGGTCGGCCGGATGGCACCAGGCCATCTCGTGACCGGCGCCGATTTCAGCTTCGGCCACCGGCGCGCCGGAACCACGGCAACCCTTGCCGAGCTGGGTGCCGCGCGCGGCTTCTCGACCGAAGCGCTCGGCGCCGTCGAGGCGGAAGGCGCGCCCGTCTCCTCGACCCGGGTCCGCGCCGCGCTCGCGGCCGGCGACATCGGCCTTGCGACCCGGCTTCTCACCCGCCCGTTCGCGATCGCCGGCGAGGTCATCCACGGCGACAAGCGCGGCCGCACCATCGGTGTGCCCACCGCCAACATGGAGGCGGGCGCCTATGTCCGGCCGCGCTACGGAGTCTATGCCGTGCGGGTCCGCCTGTCAGATGGCAGCCGGGCCGATGGCGTCGCCAACTTCGGGGTCCGGCCCATGTTCACGCCCCCGCGCGAGCTTCTCGAGACCTGGATCCTCGACTGGGCGGGCGATCTCTACGGCCAGCAGATCGAGGTCGGCTTCATCGCCTATCTGCGCGAGGAGCGCCGCCTCGACGGTCTCGAGGCACTGAAGGCCCAGATTGCGCTCGACGAAGCGGCGGCGCGGCGCGCGCTCGCCTGAAGGTCATCCCCGCTCCACCTCCACCATCAGCCGCTCGAGGCCGCGAAAGCCCGGCAGGCGCCGCCACGCCACCGGCTCCGGCACGAGGGCGAGGTCGGGGAAGGCCGCAACCAGCTTCTGGAAGACGATGCGGGCTTCGAGGCGGGCGAGGGCGGCGCCGATGCAGCTGTGGGCGCCGCCGCCGAAGGCGAGATGCGGTGCTGCGGCGCCGGCATGGCGGTCGAGGTCGAACCGGTCCGGTTGGGGGAAGACCTCCGGGTCGCGGTTGGCCGCCCGGAGCAGGGCGAAGACGGGCTGGCGTGCGGCGACGTGCACGTCGCCGATCACCATCTCGCCCGGTGCGATCCTGACCGTGAAGTCGACCGGGCCTTCGAGCCGCAGCGTCTCCTCCACAGCGGCTGCGGCCAGCGCCGGGTCGGCCCTGAGGCGGGCCAGCGCGTCCGGGGTCTCGAGCAGAAGCTTGACGCCCGAGGCGATGAGATCGGTCGTCGTCACATTGCCGCCGATCAGCAGCGCCATCAGGTTGATGCGGATTTCGGTGTCGGAAAGCGGCGCCCCGGCGGCCTGGGCTTCGACCATGTCGGTCACGAGATCGTCGGCCGGCCGGGCCCGGCGCTCCTCCAACAGCTCGACAAGACAGGCCTGGAGCGCATCGTTCGCCGCCACGGCCTCGGCATCCTCCTCGGCCGAACGCAGCGGGTTGAGCGTCACAATGATGCGCTCCGACCAGCTGCGAAAGGCCTCCTGCCGTTCCGGCGCCACGCCGAGGATCCGGGCGATGGCGTGGATCGGAACCGGGACTGCAAGCTCGCCGACAAGATCGAAGCGCGTTCGCCCGGAAAGCGCGGCAAGCGCGGCATCGACCACCTGCTCGACCAGCGGCCGGGCCCGGAACACCCTGGCGTGAAAGGCCTTCTGGAGCGGCGCGCGGATCCGACCATGGTCGGGCGGGTCGAGCATGAGGATGCTGGTCCGCTCACCGGGCGGGACGGCGGGATCGACCGGACGAAGCTCGGTGAAACGATGGAACAGGCTTCCGGGCGCGGCGCGGGCCGGGTGCCGCCACATCGCGGGATCGTTGAGAAGCCGGCGGGCGTCGGCATGGCGGGAGACCAGCACATGCCCGGAGACCGGGTCGGCAGCGACCGGGCAGCGCGCCCTGAGAGCAGCGAGCCGCGCCTCCGGGCAGACACTGTAACCTGGGTCCGAGGCCATGAGGTCGAAGAAGCCGGGAACCGGCGCGCCGTCTTTCGTCATGTGCAAAGACAATAGCGCAAGTCGCCGGCCCTGTCAGGCCCGGCCGGAGTTCAGGCCGGCTGCGGCGCTGCTCCGCGCACCAGCGCCCGCGCCACCGGCACGCACAGCCCGCACTGCGGCCGGCAGCCGAGACGCCTGTAGACTTCCTTTTCGCAGCGCACGCCCTCGCGCACCAGCGCCTGGATCTGGCTCTCCTTGAGGGCGTTGCAAATGCACAGGTACATGCGTGAGCTCCCCGCTCCTTCTGCGAATCCCTTGCGACAGGACAGCTGCTTTTGCAAGCGGTTTGCAGCTTGCGCCAGCTCCCGCCCATCCGCGCGCGGGCTCAGGCGCTGGCCGGCACCCGGACCTCTGCGCCAAGGCCCTCCATCAATGCAAGGAATCCCGGGAAGCTGGTCGCGATCGGCCGCCGATCGGCAATGACAAGCGGCGTCCGGCAGGCCAGCGAGAGCAGCGCGAAGCTCATCGCAATCCGGTGATCGAGCATCGGGTCGATTCGCGCCCCGCCCGGCAGCGGGGCCCCGCCGGTTCCCTCGATGTCGAGCCCGTCACCATGCTCCTCGACCCGCGCGCCGGCGGCGCGAAGGCCGGCCGCCATCACCGCCAGGCGATCGCTCTCCTTGACCCGCAGTTCCTCGAGCCCGCGCAACCGGCTCCG
>CALLWN010000093.1 GCA_938016505.1 uncultured Sphingomonadaceae bacterium | reverse complement strand
GGCCGCCCGCCCCGACCGCGACGCCGAGATCGAGGCGGCGCGCGACGTCTGGTATCGCGGCTTCGTCGCCGAGGCGATCGCCCGCTTCGTCGGCACGACCGAGGCGATGGACACCTCCGGCCGGCGGCACCGCGGCGTGCTCACGGCAGAGGACATGGCCGGCTGGCGCGCGCCGCTGGAGGCGCCGCTCGCCCGCCGCTACCGCGACGTCACGCTGCTGAAATGCGGCCCCTGGTCGCAGGGGCCGACCGCGCTGCAGCTCATGGCGCTGCTGGAGGGCTTCGACCTCTCGGCGATGGACCCCTGCGGCGAAGCCTATGTCCACACGGTCACCGAGGCGATGAAGCTCGCCTACGCCGACCGCGAGGCGTTCTACGGCGACCCTGCCTTCGTCGAGGTGCCGATGGAGATGCTGCTGTCGGACGGCTATGCCGCCGCTCGCCGCGCGCTGATCGGCAGGGAGGCCTCGCCCGAGCTTCGCCCCGGGGAGATCGCGGGATTTCCCGCTCGCGCCCCGGACTACGGCGCGGCGATCGCCCGCGCCGAGGAGGCGGCGGCAGCGGCCGGCGCCGGGGAGCCGACGCTCGCCCGTCTCGGCGCCTCGGCCGGGGACACCTGCCATGTGGACGTGATCGACCGGCACGGGAACATGGTGAGCGCGACGCCGTCGGGCGGCTGGCTCCAGTCCTCGCCCGCCATTCCGGAGCTCGGCTTCTGCCTCGGGACGCGCGCGCAGATGTTTTGGCTGGAGGAGGAGCATCCCAACGCACTCGCCCCCGGCAAGCGCCCGCGCACGACGCTCTCGCCCGGCATGGTGCTGCGCGACGGGGAGGCATGGATGGCCTTCGGCACCCCGGGCGGCGAGCAGCAGGACCAGTGGCAGACCATCATGCTGACGCGCATGGTGGACCATGGCTGGGGCATCCAGCAGGCAATCGACGCGCCGTCATTCCATTCCGAGCACTGGGTGTCCTCCTTCTGGCCGCGCGGGGCGCGGCCCGGGAAGCTCGTGCTGGAAGGGCGGTTCGACCCGGCGGTGGCCGATGCGCTGGAGGCGCGCGGCCATCGCGTGACGATGGGCGAGGACTGGTCGGAAGGGCGGCTGTCCGGCGCGCGGCGGGAGAGGGACGGGCAGATGTTCGCCGGCGCCAACCCGCGCGGGATGCAGGGCTACGCGATGGGGCGGTGATGCTCGCGTGATGGGCATCACGCCGCGCGAACCGGCCGGCCCATGCAGGTCGTGTCGGCTTGCGCAGCAATCGGGTCAACCCTGGCAGCGCGCTCCGACCGCGCCGGGTCTCCGTGACCCGATCAAGCTTTTGGGGCGCGCATCACAAAGCGTCACGATCCGAGTGCCATCGCGACCGGCCTGGTGGTCGGCGGCCTTGCCGTGCAGCCCGTCGTTGCCGCCCGAGGCGACGCTGAGCGGTCGCCTGACGTCGTGCTGGGGCCCGCCGCCGGCATCATCCTCGACCGCCTGCGCCTTGATCGAGCGGCTCTCACAGGGTCGCAAAGAACCGTACCCGCATCCAGCCGTTCGGTGCGGGCGCGGCGTGTCGTTCGCGCCTCCGTCGTCACCGGCCGCAGCGACTGAGCTCAGGCCGCGTCACGGCCAGGGGTTTGTCGAGGGGTCCAGCGCGTTCCATGTTCGTGTCGGTGCGCTTGACGCACCGGGCTGATGCTGAGATAGATTCGATCAGGCGAAGAACCAAAAGCCTGTCCGTAGGTCGTTGCGGGCAAGCAATAAGGGGAGGACGAAACGGTGAAGAAGTGCGAGCGGTTGGCCGACGCAGGGCGTCGCTTTTTTCTCTCCCGCGGAGCGGTGGCGGTGGCGGGTGCGGCGGTTGTGGGAGCCGCAACGAATACGCCCGCGCGAGCAACTCCGGCCCTTGCGCGGGTCGTGTATCCAGTCACGCGGCTGGCGAATGTCCGTGATCTGAAGCAGGACGAACCGTTCGATGTCGCGTATCCGGATGACAGCAGTCCCGGTGTGCTCTTGAAGCTTGGCACTCGTGTCGAGGGTGGCGTTGGTCCGGAGGGGGACATCGTCGCCTTTTCCACCCTGTGCCCGCACAAGGGCTATCCCATGTTTTATCGCGCCGATGACCGCACCCTGAACTGCCCAGGTCACTACAGCAGGTTCGATTGTGAGCGCGGCGGACTGCAGATTTGGGGACATGCCACGCAGAATCTCGCTCAGTTCCGCCTCCGGGTGGATTCCAACGGCGATATCCACGCCGAGGGGGTGGACGAGCTCATTTACGGCCGCCTGTCCAACGTTGTGGCCTGAGGGAGGGAGTCGTCATGGCATACAAGCGTCAGATCGACCGGCTGCCGATCCCTCCGCGGGATGCGACGATCCGTAACGTCACCTGTCACTTCTGCATCGTGGGCTGTGGCTACAAGGCGTATTCCTGGCCGGCCAATCGTCAAGGCGGGACGGCCGCCGCCGAAAACGCTTTCGGCGTGGACCTGAGCGAGCAGCAGCCCGCGGACGCCGCCGCTTGGTTCAGCCCGTCCATGTACAACATGGTCAAGCAGAACGGCAGGGATGTGCATCTGGTCATCAAACCCGACGTCGGGTGTTCGGTGAACTCGGGTCTTGGCTCGATCCGCGGGGCTCGGATGGCCGAGATGTCCTATTCCGCCGTGACGGGCACGCAGGCGCAGCGGCTCACTCACCCGAAAATCTGGCGATATGGCGGATTGAGCCCGACCTCCTGGGACGATGCGCTGTCGCTGGTGGCCGACGTCACGCGGCGTGTCGTCGAGGCACAAGGCGAAGATGGCGTGATCGTGTCGTGCTATGACCACGGCGGCGCTGGCGGTGGCTATGAGAACACCTGGGCCACCGGCAAGCTCTACTTCGAGAGCATGAAGGTCAAGAACATCCGCATCCACAATCGCCCAGCGTACAACAGCGAGGTGCATGGCTCGCGCGACATGGGCGTGGGCGAGCTGAACAACTGCTACGAGGACGCTCAGCTTGCTGACACCATCATGGTCGTGGGTGCCAATCCTCTGGAAACACAGACGAATTACTTCTTGAACCATTGGGTGCCCAACCTTCGGGGCGCCAGCCTCGAGCTGAAGCGTCGGGAGCTGCCGAACGAGCCGCACGCATCCGCGCGCATCATCATTGTCGATCCGCGGCGCACCGTCACTGTCGCCGCCTGCGAGGCTGAAGCTGGCCGGGACAATGTCCTGCATCTCGCGATCAAGTCGGGAACGGATCTGGCGCTGTTCAACGCCCTGTTCACCGAAATCGTCGCGAAAGGCTGGGTCGACCGCGCCTTCATCGCGGCAAGCACCACCGGCTTCGAGGCGGCGGTTCAGGCCAACCGGATGAGCGTCGAGGAAGCCGCCGGGATCACCGGCTTGGCGGGCGAGGACATCCGCAAGGCCGCCGCCTGGATCGCGGAGCCGAAGCAGGGCGGCGTTCGTCGCCGCACCATGTTCAGCTACGAGAAGGGGCTCATCTGGGGCAACGACAATTACCGGACCAACCAGGCGTTGGTGAACATCGCGCTGGCCACCGGCAATATCGGTCGCCCCGGCGGAGGATGCGTGCGGCTGGGTGGCCATCAGGAAGGCTATTGCCGCCCGTCGGATGCCCATGTGGGTCGACCTGCCGCATATGTCGATCAACTGCTGATCGGCGGTCAGGGCGGCGTGCATCACGTCTGGGGCTGCGACCATTTCAAGACCACACTCAACGCCGCGGAGTTCAAGCGCGTCTACAAGCGCCGCACCGACCTCGTGAAAGCGGCCATGGACAGTGTGCCCGCCGGCGACCGCGTCGCGCAGGTGAACGCGATCATGGAGGCCATCCGCCAGGGCGGCTTGTTCAGCGTCAATGTGGACATCGTGCCGACCCAGATCGGCACATGTTCCCATGTTGTGCTGCCGGCGGCGACCGCGGGTGAGATGAATCTCACTTCGATGAATGGCGAGCGCCGCATGCGCCTGACCGAACGCTACATGGATCCGCCAGGTCAGGCGCTGCCGGATTGTCTGATCGTCGCGCGTCTCGCGCAGGCGCTCGAACGATCCTGGCGTGCGGCTGGCAACGCCGCCACGGCGGACCGCTTCCGCGGCTACGATTGGCAGACCGAGGAAGACGCCTTCAATGACGGGTACCGCCGACATGCGCCTGGCGGCGAGCACGTGACCTATGCGCGGCTGCGGGCGATGGGGACCAATGGGTTCCAGGAGCCCGCCGTCGGGTACCAGGCGGGCAGCGGCCAGGACCCGGGCGTGATCATCGGCACGAAGCGCTCCTATGCGGATGGCAGGTTCGACAAGCCGGATGGCCGTGCCGTGTTCGCCGCCGCTCAGTGGCGCGGGTTGCAGGCGCCCGGCAAGGAGCGGGAGCGGGCGAGCCATCGTTTCCTCATCAACAGCGGACGCAACAATCATGTCTGGCAGTCCGCGTATCTCGATCAGGCGAATGATTTCGTGCGGGACCGCTTTCCGTATGCCTATATCGAGATGCATCCGGCGGACATGGACGAACTGCGTGTTCGCCCCGGCGATCTGGTCGAGATATTCAACGACAACGGGGCGACGCAAGCGATGGTATGGCCTACGCCTTCCGCGCGTCGCGGAGAGACGTTCATGTTGTTCGGATACCCGACCGGGGTCCAGGGCAATGTCGTGTCAGCCGGAGTCAACGAGTTCATTGTGCCAAACTACAAGCAGACTTGGGGAAATATAAGAAAAATAGCAGACGCACCTGAGGGCGTTCGTCACCTGTCGTTCAAGTCAAAGGAATACCGTCGGAGCGCATGACCTTGTGAAGAGCAGCAGGGTCCTCCTCGCCCCGCGTCGATCTCGGCTTGCGTCTGGCATCACCTCCGGCCGGAAGGCCGGAGGTGGCCGGCTTCGGCGGCTCCGCGCGTTCCGGGCTGGTCACTCCGCCGTCCTCGCAGGCGCCACCATCGCGCTCTGCCCGGCGTATCCAGTGCCAGACCGACCGGGCCATCGGGTTGGATGCGCGCGAAAGCTTCGGAGACCTCTGCGAGAGGTCCCGGTTGCCGCCTGACGAGCCTGCTGGGGCGCGCGGAATGGCGTAGAGGTCGACCTTTATCGGCTTGGGGCTGCTCGGTAGGCGCAACTCTCCTGTCAGGCCGTCAGGCCGTCAGCCGTTCGGCCCGGCGCAGGTTCATGGCGGTGCAGAGCAGGTG
>CALLWN010000092.1 GCA_938016505.1 uncultured Sphingomonadaceae bacterium | reverse complement strand
CGCGCGCCCTTCACGTCGGCCACGAAACCCTGAACGCGCTCGAAGACCTGCGCTTCTTCCGAGGTCACAGCGGCCACCCGTTCATCAACGGATGGCGCCACTTCGGACAGCCGAGCATGGCCAGTCCCCCGCCTTTGGCCGCCACCGCCGTCCTCGGTCCCGACCTCTGACTTCGACCCTTATGCGTCGCCAAATGTAAGTTTGGCCGACGGATGTCAACATCAGGCAGCGAGGCCAGCATCCGGCTCTTGCAGGAGCGTTGCCGGTTGCACACATGCAAGATCCAGCCGCCCGGCGGCCCTCCATTCAGCCGCCCGGCGGCACTCCAGCGGAGCATGGCATGACCGATCCCCATCCCGACACGCTCGAGACCGCCGTGGTGGCCGGCGGCTGCTTCTGGTGCACCGAGGCAATCTTCCGCCGCGTGGCCGGGGTGGCCGATGTCGTCTCGGGCTACACCGGCGGCCATGTCGACAATCCGGGCTACAAGGCGGTGTGCACCGGCACCACTGGCCATGCCGAGGCTGTCCGGATCCGCTTCGATCCGGCGGTCATCACCTATGGCGACATTCTCGACCTCTTCTTTGCCACCCACGATCCGACCCAGCTCAACCGCCAGGGCCATGATGTCGGCCCGCAATACCGGTCTGCCATCTTCCCGCAGACGCCTGCCCAGGAAGCGGAAGCAAGAGCCGCAATCGCCCGCGCCCAGAAGGACTGGGCTGCCCCCGTCGTCACAACCATCGAACCTGCGGGGCCCTTCTTCGAGGCCGAAGCCGAACATCACGGCTATTTCGACCGGGTCGGCGACCGGAACCCCTATTGCACCGCCGTGATCGCGCCCAAGGTCAGGAAGTTCCTGAAGACCCACGCCGACCGGCTGAAGCCGGAGCTCACTTCGCCCGGTGGCGGTTGAACCAGTCGATCGGCAGCAGGATCGACTGGAGCCATTGCGAGGGCCGGCCCATGCCGTGGTTCGCCTCGGGCAGGCGCACCATCACCGTCTCGACGCCCTGCTGGCTCAGCGCTCCGAACATCATCTCGGTCTGGGCGATGGGCGTGCGGAAGTCCTTCTCGCCGGTGATGAGCATGGTGGGGGTGACGATCCGTCCGGCAAGGAAGAAGGGCGAGCGGGCGCGGTAGCGGTCCGGCGCGTCCCAGGGGGCCGCCCCCATCCACTGCTGCAGGAAGAAGGGCGCATTGTCGGCCGTCGTCACCTGGTTCGCCCAGTCGGTCACTGGCCGGAGCGCGACGGCGGCCCGGAACTTGCCCGGCGCGCGGCCGATGGCGTTCAGGGTCAAAACGCCGCCGCCCGAGCCGCCGCCAATGAAGAGGTTGGCCGAATCGACAAAGGGCCGTGCCGCGACCGCATCGACCATCGCCATCAGGTCGTCGTGGTCGCCGCCCGGGTAGCTGTCGGTGATGAGGTTGGCGAATTCGGCACCATAGCCGATGCTGCCGCGCGGGTTGGTGAAGAGCACGATGTAGCCGGCCGCGGCGTAGAGCGCGTGGGTCACCGAGAAGAAGGGGCCATAGTCGGTGTTGGGGCCGCCATGGATGTCGAGAATGAGCGGATAGCGCCGGCGCGGGGTGAAGTCCGGCGGGACCATCAGCCAGCCCTGGATCTCGCGGCCATCGGGCGCCGTCGCCCGCACCTCCTCGATCCGGCCCGGAAGCCGGCCTTCCGCCCAGGCGGCGTTGGGGTCGAGGCCGCCGGTCTGGTCCCCGCCCTTCGAGACCCCGAGCCCGGCGGGCCGGTCGGGATGCGCCGTCGTCCAGGCGAAGGTGCCGGCCGCAGCGGAGAACTGGCCGCCTGCCGACGGCAGGTAGAGCCGCGTGCCCCCAACCACCGGCACCCTGACCGTGACTGCGCCCGAGGCGAGGTCGACCTCGCCCACCCGCGTCACCCCCGCATCAGGGAAGAGGATGTGGAGCGCAGCCGAATCGGCGCGCCAGACCGGCGGGGCGGCCAGCGGCCGGTCGAGCGCAGGCGCGGCCTTGCGGACGGGTGCGCCCGGCGCCAGCGGCATCACCCAGGCCTCGGGCATGGCATAAAACGCCCGGGTCGCCTCGGCGCCGACAAAGGCAAGGCTGCGGCCATCGGGGGAAACGGCAGGGGCGCTCTCGCTCCCCGGCCGGCTGGTGAGCTGCACCGGGGCAGCGCCGGGGCGCGCGGCATCGAACCGCCAGAGGTCGGTGTCGCCAGGCCGGCGGATGCGGTCGGGGCTGCGTGCGCCGACCAGGAACCGCCCGTCAGGGGTCCAGGCCAGCCCGGTCGGCTCGAGCGCGTCCTCGGCGCCGCTCGTCAGCTGGGTCACCGTTCCGGCTGCCGCGTCGAGCACGAACAGGTGGAACGCCCCCGGCTTCACTTCGCCGCCTGCATCGGTCCGCCAGAACAGGTCGGAGACGATCTTCGGCTCGGGTGCGCGCTCGGCGCCGCGCGGGCGCTCCGGCATGCCGACCACCGCGTCCGCCCGGGCCGGAACCCGGCCCACGAAGGCGATCCGCCGGCCGTCGGGTGACCAGACCGGGCCCGAGGGGGCCGTCTCGCCGCGCGTCACCGGCCGCGGCACCGGGTCGGCCAGCGTGAGGAGGAAGAGCTGCGGGTTTCCCAGATGCTGGCCGGTGAAGACGATGCGGCTGCCATCGGGCGAGAAGCTCGCCTCGCGCGGGGTGTGGCTGGCGGGCACGAGCAGCCGCTGGTCGATGATGGCGCCGTCCGCGTCGAGGTGGGCGAGCCACAGCTCGGCGAGCCGCCGGTCGCTTGCCTCGTCGAACCGGACCCGCGTGAACAGCACCCGCCGGCCGTCGGCCGAGAGCACCGGGCTTTCCACCTGTTGCAGCCGCCAGATGTCGGCAGCCTCGAACGGGGTGCGGGCATGGGCGGGCGTGACTGCGACGAGGCCGAGCAGGGCAACGGC
>CALLWN010000091.1 GCA_938016505.1 uncultured Sphingomonadaceae bacterium | reverse complement strand
CCGCCTGCATCGCCGCCCCCAGCCGCGCCTGCACGTCGGCCGACCGGCCGGAGAGGAAGGCCCTCGCATCCGCGACCAGCCCGGCATAGCTTTCGGCATCGATCCGGCCGACGCAGGGCGCCGAGCAGCGGCGGATCTGGTGGAGGAGACAGGGCCGGCTCCGGTTCGCCATGAAGCTGTCGGTGCAGCTTCTGAGAAGAAAGACCTTCTGCAGCGCGTTCAAGGTCGCGTTCACTGCGCCCGCCCCGGCGAACGGCCCATAGTAGAGCACCCCCTCCCGGCGCGCGCCGCGGTGCTTCGCCAGCCGGGGGAAGTCGTGGCGCGCGTCGAGCGCGATGAAGGGGAAGCTCTTGTCATCGCGCAGCAGCACGTTGAACGGCGGCCGGTGGCGCTTGATGAGCTGGCTCTCGAGCAGCAGCGCCTCGGCCTCCGACGCGGTCGTCACCACCACCATCCCGCGCGTCAGCGCGACCATCCGCTTCAGCCGCTGCGGCAGCCGCTCGACCTGGGTGTAGGTCGAAACCCGGTTGCGCAGCGCGCGGGCCTTGCCGATGTAGAGGATCTCGCCGGCGGCATCGACCCTCCGGTAGACACCCGGCTGGCGCCCGAGCGTCCGGCAGGTCTCGCGGATCGCGGCCACGCCCGCCTCGAGATCGGGCGTGCCGCGCGCCACCACCTCGGTCTGGGCGGCCTCGGTGAAGCGGTCGGGGCTGTCGGGGCGATCGGCCATCGCCGGGCCATGTGGCCCGCCCGGCCGCGCCCCTCAAGCCCTACTCCTTCAGCACGGTCACCGACATCCGCCGGTTCCTGGGGTCCGCCGGGTTCTCCGGGAACAGCGGCTCGGTGTCGGCCAGCCCCTCCAGCCGACTGAACCGCTCCTCGCCAAGGCCGGAGCGGGCCAGCACCGCCCGGGTCGCCTCGGCCCGATAGGTGGAAAGCGTCCAGTTGTTCATCCCGTTCGCGCCCGAGAAGGGCAGGCTGTCGGTGTGGCCGCGCACCGCCAGCCGGTTCGGCATGTCGCGCACCGCATCCGCGACAACCGCCAGCAGCGCCTTCGCCCGCGGGTCCATCTCCGCCGTGCCGGAGCGGAACATCGAATAGTCCGCCTTGTCGATGAGCTCGATCCTGAGCCCCTCGTCGGTCACCGTCATCCGCAGCTGGTCGCCGAGATCCTTGAGCCCGGGGTCGGCCTGCACCTGCCGGCGGATCCGCTGCGCCACCTCGCGCATCCGCTCCATGTCGGTCGGCCGCTCCCCCTTGGTGGTGGTCTGGAACGGCACCGCCGGTCGCACGCCCGAAAGCTGGGGGTGGGGCGCATTGCCCTCGGGTTCCTCGAGCGAGCGCCCGCCCATCACCCCGTTCGACCCGCCCGACCGCTCCATCGGCATGATCGTCGGCGCGAAATAGTCGGCAATCCCCTTGCGCTTCTCCTCGTCGGTCGCGCCCAGCAGCCACATCAGCAGGAAGAAGGCCATCATCGCCGTCACGAAGTCGGCATAGGCCACCTTCCACGCCCCGCCATGGTGGCCGCCGTGCTTCTTGCCCCGCACCTTCTTGACAAGGATCTCCGGCTCCGGCGCCGGCCCCATGGCGTTCACTTCGCCCGGGCTCCCTCGAACACCTCGGTGAAGCTCGGCTGGTTCTCCGGCGCGATCGCGGTGCGGGCCTGCTCGAGCACGATCGGCTGCGGCTGGTTCCGGAGCGAGGCCAGGATCACCCGCCGCACCACCTGGTAGATCTGGGCGTCCGCCTCCTCGATCTGCCGCAGCCGGTTCGAAAGCGGGCCGACGATCCCATAGGCAAGAAACACGCCGAGAAAGGTGCCAACCAGCGCCGAGCCGATCATCGCCCCGAGAATCGGCGGCGGCTGGTCGATCGCCCCCATCGTCTTCACCACCCCGAGAACCGCTGCCACGATGCCCAGCGCCGGCAGCGCGTCGGCCAGCGTCTGCAGCGCCTCGGCCGGCCGGGCGGCGTGGTGCAGATGGGTCTCGATCGCCGTGTCGAGCACATCCTCGATCGCAACGCTCGAGACCGTGCCGGTCGAAACCACCAGCAGCCGCAGCGTGTCGGTCACGAGATGCACGAAGAAATGGTCACCCCTGAGCTTCGGATACTCCCCCCAGATCGACGAGCTCTCGGGCGTCTCGACATGCGGCTCGACTGCAACCGCCCCCTCGCTTTTCAGCAGCCGCATCAGCTTCACGGTCAGCGCGATCGCAGCCAGATAGTCGGCCTTGCCGAACCGCGGGCCCTTGAGCACCCGCGCGACACCTGCCCCCACCTCCTTCAGAAGCCCGATCGAGTTGCCGATGATGAGCGCGCCCGCCGCCGCTCCGCCGTTGATCATCATCTCGTGGGGCAGCGCGGAGAGCACCGGCATGATGTTCCCGCCAGCGAGGATGAACCCGCCGAACACCATCACCAGCAGCACGACCAGTCCGACAATGGCCATCATGCGGCCGGCACTCCTCTGGGTCTCGGGAGACTGCCGTCATTTACGCTGCTGCGGCCGCTCCCTTTAACCCGGCGGCCCGGGCCGGCCCTAGCCCAGCCGGTCGAACAGGCTCGTCCCATGAACCCGCTGGAACACGCCCTGCGCTGCATTCAGCGTCAGCCGCAGCGCCTCCAGCTCGGAAATCGCTGCGGCAAGGTCGAGCCCCTTCACGCTGGCGAGCCCGCGCGCCGCCTCCAGCCGGCCGGCCGCAACCCGCTCGGTCTCGCTCTCCAGCCGCGCCATCGCCGTCCCGATCAGTGCATGGCCCACCACCAGCCGGTCATGGCTCTCGCCAAGCCCGCCGATCGCCGTGTCGAGCAGGGCCGCGCGGGCGTCGTCATCGGGCTCGGCCAGCGCCTCGAGAAGCCCGTCGAGCACTGCAAAGGCGCCTGCCTCGTCGGTCCCGAACAGCACCGGCCCGGCCGGCGGCGCCGCCCCGGCAATCCCGGCCGCCTCGGCGCCGGGCCCGGCGCCAAACCCCTCGAACCGCACCGCCCCGTCGGCATCCGCCGCATAGGCCGCAAGCCCGTCGCGGGCGCCTGCGAACAGGAACCGCCCGGCCTCGTCGCGCGCGTTGGCAAGCCCGAGAAGCTGGTCCTTCAGCCCCCGCACCTCGCCGGCAATCACCTGCCGGTCGGCCGGCCCCATCGTGCCATTGGCCGCCAGCAGCGCCAGCTCGCGGGCGCGCACCAGCACCCGGCCGGCATCGGTCACTGCAGTCTCGGCCAGCACCAGCCGCGCCGTCGCCCGGTCGATCCCGCGCTGCTCGGCCACCAGCCGGGCGTCGAGCCGCGCCAGCGCCGCCGCGCGCAGCTGCCCGGCCGGATCCTCGGCCGGCTCGGTGAACCGCTCCCCCCGCGCGATCTTCCCTTCCAGCCGCTCGATCCGGTTGTCGATCGTCACCATCCGCTCGGCTGCAGTCGAAGCCACCTGCCGCCCGTTCACCAGCACGAACATCGCGTCTCTCCCCTGCGGAACCCGCCGCTCAGCCGCCCACCGACTGGATGAGGGCAGCAAAGGTCTCGCGCGCGGTCTGGATGATCCGGGCATTGGCCTGGTAGGCCTGCTGGAACAGCAGCATCTCCGCCGCCTCGCGGTTGAGGTCCACGCCAGAGGTCTGCGCCAGCGCCTCGGCGGCGGCATCCCGGTTCGCCCGCGCCGCCTCCTCGCGGGTCCGGGTTTCCGCAAGCGGCACCGCAATCCCCGCCACCAGCCGATCGTGGCTGTCCTCGATCGTGCCAGAAGGCCCGCGCACCCCCCGAAGCGCCAGCAGCGCGACCGCGTTGCCATTGCCGCCCTGGCCCGGCTCGGTCAGGCGGATGCGGAACCGGTCGTCCTCGGCCGGCCGCCCCGTCACCCGGACCGCGAAACCGTCGCCGTCGAGCCAGTCCCCGACCGCGCCGGCCGCCACCACCACGTCATCGGCGTCGCGCAGCTCGACAAGCCCGCCAGCCAGCGCATGCACCATGAACGGCGGCACCAGCGGCGGCACCGGTGGCGGGTCGAGCGCGGGCCCGCGCCTGATCTCGGCATTGGCCACGCCCCGGTTCCCCGGCGCAGCATCGGCAAGCCAGCGCGGCGCGGCCGCCACCTCCGCCGGCGCGAGCGGCCGGAGCCCGATCCCGGCAGCCCCCGTGCGCGGCTCGAGCAGGAACAGGTCCCCGCCGCGCGCGGCCCCCGCCGCCTCCACCGTCACGCCATCGAGCGTCAGCGGCATCGTGCCCGTCACCTGGTCGCTCGCGTCGGCGCGCGCCAGCGTCCATTCCCCGCTCACCGCGTTGAACGACAGCCGCATCGGCCCGGGCGCCGCGCCATCGGCCAGCGACACGAACACCCGCGAGTCCCCGCCATTGCCGCGGGCCGCCTCGGCCACGACGCGGCGGGTCGCAAACAGCGGCTGGCCATCGGCGCCCAGGGCGTCGGCCCCTTCGATGTGCTGGGCATTCATGTCGGCAGCGATCCGGTCGGCCAGCGCGTCGAGCCGGCTCCCCGCCTCGAGGAGGAGCGTGCGCGCCACCGCAAGCCCGGCAAGCGATCCGCCCAGCAGCGGCGCCACCTCGTCGCTCCCCTGCGGGCCGAGGCGCAGCAGCAGCCCGCCGTCGGGGGCGCGCTCCACCCGCGCCGCTTCCGAGCGCGGCCCGTCGACCAGGAGCGGCCCGCCGGCATCCCCGATCCGCACCTGCGCCATGCCGCGCGCATCGAACCGGACCTCGACGGTCGCGATCTGGCCGATCTCGCCCAGGAGCTTGTCGCGCCGGTCGGCAAGCCCGGCGGCCACGCCGCTCCCCGGCGTCGCCCGCCGCAGCTGGAGATTGACCTCCGCCAGCGCCCGCCCAAGCGAGGTCAGCCGCCCCGCCTCGCCATCGGCGTCGGCCTTGAGGTCGCGCTCCAGCCGGTCGAGGTCCGCCGCGCTCGCGTTGAACCTCTGTGCCAGCGCATCGGCACGCGACAGGAAGGTCGCCCTGACCGCGATCGACGCCGGGTCGGAGACGAGGTCCGAAAGTCCCGCGAACAGCTCCGAGATCGGCTGGGCGACCGATTCCGGCCCGGTCAGGCTCGACTGCACCAGCGAGAGCCACCGCTCGGCAGCCTCCAGCATCGCCACATCGCCCCCGGTCCGGCGCAGGCTGTCCTGGCGGATGAGGTCGGCCGCGCGCGCGATCCCGCGCACCTCCACCCCGCCAGCCCCCACCCGGTCGCGCTCGAACGGGGAGAGCGAGGCGGGCGGCAGCAGCGATGCCACCTCGGCCCTGCGGCGCACATGGCCCGGGGTCGCGGCGTTGGCGACATTGTCGGCAATCTGCTCGAGCGCGATCCGGGTCGCCCTGACCCCCGAGAGCGCAACGCCGAGAATGTCACTCACCGCCCGGCTCCGCCGCTTGCGCCGCAGCTTCGCCCGCCACCGCCGCGCCGAGTTGGGCAGCAAGCCCGAACGGCGCGCCAGCCGCGATCAGCCTGGCCAGATGCCGATCAACCAGGTCCTGCCAGTCCCCGGCGCCGCCCGAGAGCGCGCCGGCAACACCGTCGGCCCGCAACCCCTCGGGCCGCGCCGCCTTCAGCATCACCTGCACCACCAGCGCCTCGAACCCCTCGAGCGCGGCCTTGGCCTCGCGCGGGACCGCCCCGGCGGCAAGCGCGGCAGGCCCGGCTGTGGCAAGCGGCCCCACCATCAGATGATCACCAGCTCGGCCCTGAGCGCCCCGGCCTCGCGCAGCGCCTCGAGAATTGCAACAAGGTCCCCCGGTGCAGCACCCAGCGCATTGATGGCATCGACAAGGTCGCGCAGCTCGGGGCCGGGTGCCAGCACCGCCATCCGCGCCGTCTCCTCCTGCGCAGACACATCCGACTGCGGCGTCACCACCGTCTGCCCCTGCCGGGCAAACGGCGCCGGCTGCGAGGTGATGAAGGTTTCGGTCACTGCGACCGTCAGGTTGCCATGGGTGACCGCCGCCGGCA
>CALLWN010000090.1 GCA_938016505.1 uncultured Sphingomonadaceae bacterium | reverse complement strand
CCTTCCGGCCGCGCAGCCCAGGCGAGCTTCCGCCCGGCAACGCGCTCCTCACCTTCGCCCACCGCAATCTCGACGAGGTCCGGGCCCCGTTCGTCGAGCCGCCGGTTGCGCGCGACGGGCCGCTCTACCGCGGTCGGCGGGTGGCGACCGTCATCGGGCCCTCAGACGAACGGATCGAGCTCCTGGAATGCTGATCGACCGCGCCTTCATCGATGTCACCAACCCCGACGGTTCGACCCGCCGGGTCCACTATCGTCGCGCCGGGAGCGGCCCGCCGCTCCTTCTCGTCCACCAGTCGCCGCGCTCGTCGGCCGAATATGTGCCGCTCATCGGCCGCTGGGCAGCGCACTTCACCGTGATCGCCCCCGACACGCCGGGCTTTGGCGAGTCCGAGCCGTTGCCGCTCGCCCGGCCCGAGTGCGAGGACTATGCCGACGCCGTCATCGCGCTCCTCGACGCGCTCGGCTTGGCGCAGGTGGCGGCCTACGGCTTCCACTCGGGCGCCATCATCCTGGTGACTGCCGCCAGGCGCCACCCGGACCGCTTCTCCTGCCTCGCCTGTGGTGGCTATGCGGTCTGGACCGAGGCCGAAAAGGCCGATTTCGGTGCGGCCTATACGCCGGATTTCCTGCCGCTGCCCTTCGGCGAGCATCTGGCCTGGCTGTGGGGCCGGGTGCAGGAGCAGAGCTGGTTCTTCCCCTGGTATCGCCCCGGCAACGCCAACCGGCTGCCGATGGCAACGCTCGATCCGGCCATGGCCCAGCCGATCGTGATGGAGTGCCTCGCCGCCGGCAACAGCTTTTCACTCGGCTATGGCGCAGTGCTGCGCGCCAACCGCGACGTGCCGCCCCCGGGCGCGCCCACCCCGCCCGTCCTCATCTCCGCCTACGACGGCGACCCGCTCAAGGCCCATATCGCCCGGCTGGGCGAGGTGCCGCCGAACTGGAAGATCGCCCCGGTCGCAACCCCTGCCGAGCTCGAAGCCGAGGCGCTCGCCTGGCTCCGCGCCCACCCCGCGCCTCTGGCAGCGCCGGCAACGCCCGATGTCGGCGAGGGCTTTGTCAGGGTCGAGGCCGGCGGCTTCTCGGGCCTCCTACACTGGAAGGGCAGGGGCGAACTCTGGCTTCCCGCGCCCGGCTCGGCACTCTCCGCAGCCCCGGAGGATACGCTCGCGCTCGATCTGCCCGGGCACGGCCTTTCCGACCCGTGGCCCGACGCGCCCGAGGCGATTGGCCCCTGGGCCGAGGTGGTCGTCGCCGCCGTCCGTGCACTCGGTGCCGCCCCGGCAGGCGTGACCGGCGCGGGCTGGAGCGTGGTGCTTGCCGCCGACGTTGCCGCGCGTCTCGGCATTGCCCATGCAGATGCGCCGCTCCCGCCCGGAGACCGGGCGGCGTGGCGCCTGCAGGGCCTGCCCGATCTCACCCCCGACTGGGCCGGCACCCATCTCTTGAAGGCGTGGCGGATGCTACGCGCCGAGACCTGCTTTGCACCCTGGTTCGCGGCCTCGCCGGCGACCGCGCGCGCCTTCGATCCCGGAGACCTTGCGCCCGACCGGCTCGCCGTTCGTCATCTCGCGCTCATGCGCGGGCAGGCCGCACGGCCGCTGCTCGCCGCCTGCCTTGACGCCGCCGGGCCAGCGTGATTGCCAACCGAGAGAAGGAGAGCCCCATGGGAATTCGCGAAGACATGCCGCTGCTCGCCCGTCACGAAGGCGTGTGGGAAGGCACCTACCGCCACTATGACGCCAGCGGAAAGCTGGTCGACGAGCACAGGTCGCGCCTGCTTTGCCGCTTCCCTGACTCCGGGCCCTGGCCCTATCACCAGACCAACCATTATGAGTGGGCTGATGGCCGCAAGGAGGTCCGCGACTTCCCGGCCGAGTATCGCGATGGCCGGATCTGGTGGAACAATGACCTCATCCAAGGCTGGGCCGCCGAGCTTCCCCTCGACGACAAGCTCCGCACCGTGGTGCTCTACTGGCAGCGCACCGGAGATCCCGACCTGTACCTCTACGAGATGATCCAGCTCTCCGACGATGGCACCAGGCGCTGCCGCACCTGGCACTGGATCCGCAACGGCCAGCTCGAGACCCGCACTGCGATCGAGGAGACGCTGGTCTCGCGCGACTGGCGCGCTGCCGACGAGGCGCTCAAAGAGGCGGCCTGACCGGGGTGGAGCGGGCGGCGCCGCTCCTCACGGCCGCAGCGATGCGCGCTGCCGAAGCGGCTTGGTTCACCGCCGGGCACGACAGCTTCGCCCTCATGCAGGTGGCTGCCAGCGCCGTGGCGGAAGCGGCTGCGCGGATGCTGCCGGCGGTCGGGCGGATCTGCGTCGTCTGTGGTCCGGGCAACAATGGCGGCGATGGGCTGGTGGCCGCCCATCTGCTGAGCGCGGCCGGCCATGCCGTCGAGGTGATGGCCCTTGCGCCGGGCTGGCAGGGGGACGCTGCCCGTGCGGCCCGGCTCTGGGGCGGGCCGCTGCGCGCCTCCGATGCCGAGCTCCCTGCCGCCGATCTCGTCATTGATGCGCTGTTCGGGATCGGCCTCACCCGCCCGCTCGAGGGTGCTGCCGCAGCACTGGTCGCCCGCCTGAACGCGACCAGCGCACCCGCGCTTGCCGTCGACGTCCCCTCAGGCATCTGTGCCGACACCGGCGCGGTGCTGGGGACTGCCGTTCGCGCCAGCCGCACGGTCACATTCCACACCGGCAAACCGGGCCACTGGCTCTACCCTGGCCGGGCCCACACGGGTCAGCTCGAGGTGGCCGACATCGGCCTCCCGTCCTCGCCGGCTACGGTCTGGCGCAATGGCCCGGGCCTGTGGCAGCTGCCGGTGCCGGGGCCCGAGGCCCACAAATATGCCCGCGGTGCCGCCCTTGTCTGGTCAGGTCCCGAGCTCCAGACCGGGGCCTCGCGGCTGGCAGCGCAGGCGGCGCTGCGGGCAGGCGCTGGTGCCGTCTTGCTCGTCGGCCCAGCCGCGGCGCTCCGCGTCCATGCTGCGCACCTGACCGCGATCATGCTGCGCGAGGGTGACGCGCAGGGCTTTGCCCGCCTGCTCGCCGCCGCGAAGACCGGTGCCGCCTGCGTGGGGCCCGGTGCGGGTGACGGGGTGCGCTGCGCTGCCGGTGCTGCGCTCGCGTGCGGCAAGGCGGTGGTGCTCGACGCCGATGCGCTGACCGCCTTTGCCGGCGAGGTCGAGACGCTCGCCGGGCTCATCGCCCGTCATCCGCGCGCCGTGGTGCTGACCCCGCATGAGGGCGAGTTTGCCCGCCTGTTCCCCGACCTTGCGGGAAGCAGGTTCGCCCGCGCTGCAGCGGCCGCAGCAAGAACCGGCGCTGTCGTGGTGCTGAAGGGGGCTGACACGGTCATCGCAGGGCCCGACGGGCGCGCTGCGATCAACGCCAACGCGCCCGCCCTCCTTGCCACCGCCGGCAGCGGCGACGTGCTGGCCGGCTTCATCACTGGCCTGCTGGCGCAGGGCATGGCAGGCTTCGAGGCGGCGGCTGCTGCCGTCTGGCTGCAT
>CALLWN010000089.1 GCA_938016505.1 uncultured Sphingomonadaceae bacterium | reverse complement strand
CTCGAGGATCTGGTGGACGCGCAGGTCGCGCCACAGCCGCTCGACCGGATAGTCCATGAGATAGCCGTAGCCGCCGTGCAGCTGGAGCGCGCGGTCGACCACGGCCGAGCCGGTATCGGTGGCGAAGCGCTTGGCCATGGCTGCGAACTTCGTCTTGTCGGCGGCACCGGCCTCCACCTTGGCGGCGGCAAGGTAGAGAAGCGCGCGCGCCGCCTGGAGCTCGGTCTCCATGTCGGCGAGCTTGAACTGAGTCGCCTGGAACTCGACGATGGCGCGGCCGAACTGGTGGCGAGAGCGGGTATAGGCGATCGCCTCGTCGAGCGCGCGCTGGGCGCCGCCGAGCGAGCAGGCGCCGATGTTGAGGCGGCCGCCATCAAGTCCTGCCATGGCGATGCGGAACCCCTCCCCCTCGGCGCCGACACGGTTGTCGATGGGCACCCGCACCTCGCTGAAATGAACGAGTGCGGTCGGCTGCGAGTGCCAGCCGAGCTTCCTTTCCTGCGCGCCGAACGAGACGCCGGGCATGTCCTTCTCGATGACGAGGCAGGAAATGCCGCGCGGCCCCTCCTCGCCAGTGCGGACCATGGTGACATAGAGGTCACTCGCGCCGCCGCCCGAGATGAAGGCCTTTGATCCGGAGACGACATAATGGTCGCCGTCGCGAACGGCCCTGGTCCTGAGCGCTGCGGCGTCCGATCCCGAGCCGGGTTCGGTCAGGCAATAGCTGGCGATCCGCTCCATGGTGACGAGCGAAGGAAGGTAGCGCAGCTTGACCGCCTCGGCGCCGAACCGGTCGATCATCCAGCTCGCCATGTTGTGGATCGAGATGAAGGCCGAGGTGGAAGGGCAGCCATGGGCCATCGCTTCCATGACGAGCGCAGCCTCGACCCGGCCGAGCCCGGAGCCGCCCGAGGCTGCCGAGACATAGATGGCGCCGAAGCCCAGCGCGCCCGCCTTGCGGATGGTCTCGAGCGGGAAGATGTGCCGCTCGTCCCACGCAGCGGCATGGGGGGTGATCTCGTCGGCGGTGAAGCGCTGCGCCATGTCCTGGATTGCGCGCTGGTCATCGGTCAGGTCGAACTGCTGCATGGCACAGGCCCTAGCAGCGCAAGCCCGCCAACGGGAGGGGCACAAGATACAGCTTCTGCCCACGCGTTGACGCAGCGTCTGGCGTCGCCTATCAGCCCCCGCCTGCCGCCGCGGAGCCTCCGCGGCTCCATGACCGATTCGAAGGAACCTCGCGATGAAGCGCACCTATCAGCCGTCCCGGCTGGTCCGCAAACGGCGCCATGGCTTCCGTGCCCGGATGGCGACGCCCGGCGGCCGCAAGGTGCTCGCCAACCGGCGCGCGCACGGCCGCAAGAAGCTCAGCGTCTGACAGGTGCCGCCGGCGCGCACCGGCCGCAGCCGGCGATCCGGGCACGCCGTGATTTTCTCGCTGCGAACCAGGGGTTCCGGGTGGTCACTCCCGCCTTCATCCTGCTCGTCCGCCCCAACGGCTTCGGCCACATGCGCGCCGGCTTCACGGTGAGCCGCCGCGTTGGCAACGCCGTCGTCCGCAACCGCGCGCGGCGGCGGCTGAGGGAGGTTGCGCGGCTCCTTCTTCCCGAGGCCGGCGTCGCCGGTGCAGACCATGTCTTCATCGCCCGCCCGCAGGCGCAGGAACGGCCGTTCGACGCACTTGTCGCTGACGCGCGGGCAGCCCTGATGAAGGCGGCGCGCAAGGTGGCCGCATGAGCGGTGCACCGGCGGGTCCGCGCCCGGGGCCGCTTGCACTGCTGCTGATCGGGCTGGCGCGGGCGTGGCAGCTCAGCTTCTCGCTGGTTCTGCCGCCTTCGTGCCGCTTCACCCCCTCCTGCTCGGCCTACGCAATCGAGGCCGTGCGCACCCATGGCGCCGCACGCGGCGGCTGGCTGACATTGCGGCGGTTGCTGCGCTGCCACCCGTGGGGCAGCATGGGCCATGACCCGGTACCTCCGGTTGCCGACAGGGACCCGGCGACATGACCGGCGACACGCGCAACATCGTCCTTGCGGTCATCCTGTCGGCGATCGTCCTGTTCGGTTGGCAGTTTCTCGCCGAACGCTATTTCATGCCGGCGCGCCCGGCTGCCCAGACCGGGGCCGCCGCGCAGGACCGCGCACCATCCCCGAACGCGGGCCCGGTGGCGGCAGACATCGCGGTCCCGGCGCAGACCACCGCGGCCCCCGCAGCCGTGCCGAAGACCGTCGCCGAGGCCATCGCCGCCTCGCCGCGCGTGCCGATCCGCACGCCGCGCCTCGCCGGCTCGGTCAACCTCGTCGGAGCCCGGATCGACGACCTCGTCCTTCTCGACCACCGGGTCAGTCTGAAGCCAACTTCGCCCCCTGTCAGGCTGTTCGCGCCCTCCCCCGGGCCGCAGGCCTATTTTGCCGGCTTCGGCTGGGCCGGCCCGGGCGCGCCGCCTCCAGATGCGCGATGGACGGCAGCGGGCGATCTCCTCGCGCCCGGCAGGCCGCTCACCCTGTCATGGACCAGCCCGGACGGGGCGAGATACGAGATCCGTCTCGAAGTGGACGAAAATTTCTTGTTCACGGCGACCCAGAGGGTGGTGAACGGCAGCCCCGGCGCGCTCGCGGTCAGGCCGTTCGGCTTCGTCAACCGCACCGGAACCGGGCCCGAACGCAATTCCTTCAACCTCCATGTCGGACCGATCGGAGTCGTCGACGGCACGCTGAAGGAAGACGATGTCACCTTCGACCGGCTGCGCGATCGCGGGCCGCAAAGCTTCCAGACCACGGGCGGCTGGATCGGCATCACCGACAAATACTGGCTTGCCGCTCTCATCCCGGACCAGCGCCAGCCGATCGAACTGCGCTTTGCCCACGCGCCCGAGGGTGACCGGTTCCAGACGGACTATGTGGCGCAGCCCACGCTCATTGCCCCGGGCGCGTCCGCCGAGACCCGCGCCCACCTCTTTGCCGGCGCCAAGGAGGTGGCGCTCATGAACCAGGTGCGTGACGAGCTCGGGGCGCCGCTGTTCGACCGGGCGCTTGCCTGGGGTTGGTTCTGGTTCATCGCCCAGCCCATCTTCCGGCTGCTCGCGTTCCTGCATGGCCTGGTCGGCAACTGGGGTCTTGCCATCGTCGGCCTCACCCTCATCGTCCGGCTGCTCCTCTACCCGATTGCCAGCAAGCAATATGCCTCGATGGCGAAGCTGAAGGTCTTCGCCCCAAAGATGAAAGAGATCCAGGAGAAGTACAAGGACGACAAGGCGCGCCAACAGCAGGAGATGATGGAACTCTACCGAAAGGAAAAGATCAACCCGCTGGCAGGATGCCTGCCGATTCTCCTGCAGATTCCGATTTTCTACGCGCTCTACAAGACGCTTCTGATCACCATCGAGATCCGCCACCAGCCGCTCGGGCTCTGGATCAACGACCTGTCGGCGCCTGACCCTCTCACCCCGCTCAACCTGTTCGGCCTGCTGCCGTTCCAGCCACCCTCGGTCATTGCGATCGGCGTGCTGCCGATCCTCCTCGGCATCACCATGTGGCTCCAGTTC
>CALLWN010000088.1 GCA_938016505.1 uncultured Sphingomonadaceae bacterium | reverse complement strand
CTGGCGCGCAGCTGCGTCGACTGGTGGGTGCTGGCGGGAGCCGACACGCCGGTTGCCGCCGTGCCGCGGCGTTGGCTTGACCTCGCGGCCGATCCGGTGCGCGCGCGACCGGTGGCCGAGCCGGTGCGCGCGCGACCGATGGCCGAGCCACCGGCGGCCGCCCTGCCCCCGGCGATCGGGGCGGATGCGGAAGACTTCGACCGCTTCACGACGCTTGCCGCGCTCCACGCCCATGTCCGGCAAGGCGTTCAGGATGCGCCGCTGTTCGACGGCGCAGCGGACGCAGAGCTCGTGGTGATGGGCGAGGCGCCGAGCGCGGCCGACCTCGAGACCGGCCGGCCCTTCACTGGCCCCGCCGGGCAGCTTCTCGACCGGATGCTGGCGGCGATCGGGCTGGACCGCAGCAGCTGCGCGATCAGCCTGCTGGCGCCACGGCGGCCGGTGCCCGGACCGCCCACGGCGGACGACATTGCCCGCGACCTGCCGCTGACACTGGCCCAGCTGCGGCTGCTCGCGCCCCGGGCGCTGCTGCTGCTCGGCGGGACGGCGACTGCGACGCTCGTGGGGGAGAAGGCGCCGATTTCGACCCTGCGCGGCCGGCGGCTGGAGGTGCGCGTTGGCGGGCGTGCCGTGCCGGCCATTGCGACCTTCAACCCGGCCTATCTGCTGCGGCGGCCGGAGGACAAGGCGCTCGCCTGGGCCGACCTCCTTGCCTTGCGTGCGCTGCTGGCCGAGAGGGGGGCGCGATGAGGGCAGCATTTGCGATTGCGCTGACTGCGGTTGCGACCATGGCATCGGCCCAGCGCGCCGACCTGGCAGACCCGGGTGATGCGCCGGCGGTGGCGGCCGAGGAGGAGCTGCCGACCCTGGTGGTGACCGGGCTGCGGCCGGCCGAGATGCGGGTGCCGGCGCAGCTTTCGGCGGCGCAGCGCGCGGCCTATCGGCAGGTGTTCCGCGATATTGCTGCCGGGCGGCTCGCCCAGGCGTCGGCTGCGCTCGCGGCCATGCCGCGCGGCATTCTCCACCCGACCGCGGAATCGCAGATCCTGCTGCGGCGCGGCACCGGCGCCGGGCGCGCGGCGCTGACCGCCTGGCTCGAGGCCAACCCGGATGCGCCGCAGGCGCGTGATATTGCCGTGCTGGCGCGGCGCGCCGGCGCTGCCGACCTGCCGCCGATTGCGGGCGAGCGCGCGCTGGTGCCGGTCAGGCTCACGCCGTCGATGGGGCCGCGCAGCGTGCGCGGCGAGCGGCCTGCGGACATCGAGTTCGCGGGCCGGGCGCGGGCGCTGGTGAGCGAGGGACGCAGCAACGAGATGCATGCGCTGCTTGACCGCTATGCGCCCGAGCTCACATCGGCGGTGAGGAACGAGTGGGCGGCGCGGGCGGCCTGGGACCTCTATCTCGCGCTCGACGACGCGGCCGCCAAGGCGCTCGCCGTGCGCGCTGCCGATGGCACGGGCGACTGGGCGGCGTTCGGCAACTGGGTGGGGGGGCTTGCGGCGTTCCGCATGGGCGACTGCGCCGAGGCGGCGCGGCATTTCGACGCGATCGGCCGCCAGTTTGCCAATGACGAGCTGCGATCCTCCGGGGCCTTCTGGGCAGCGCGCGCCCATGTCCGCTGCGGGCATCCGGAACGGGCCTCGGAGCGGCTGAAGGTGGCCGCAAGCGCCGACCCGACCGGTTTCTACGGGCTTCTTGCGACCCACATCCTCGGGATCGACCCCGGGTTCGACTGGCGCGAGCCGGACTTCATCACTGCCGACTGGACCACGCTTTCGGGCAGGCCCGGGGCGCGGCGCTCGGTCGCGCTCATGGAAGTGGGCGAGATCGGGCTTGCCGACCGCGAGCTGCGCCATCTCGCCCGGACCTCGGACAGCCAATATTATGAGCCGCTGCTTCGGCTTGCGGCGCGGCTCGACCTGCCGGCGACGCAATACTGGCTGGCGTCGAACCCGCCGCCGGGCGTGAAGGCACCGATGTCGGCGCGCTTCCCCACCCCGGAGTGGCGGCCGGTCAATGGCTGGCGGGTCGATCGCAACCTGGTCTTTGCCCATGCGCTGCAGGAATCGCGCTTCATCACGACTGCGCGTTCACCCGCTGGCGCCCGCGGCGTGATGCAGCTGATGCCGGGCACGGCGCGCGAGCTTTCGCGCGTGCTGGTGCTTCCGGCCTCGGACGCGCATCTCGCCGACCCGAGCTTCAACGTCGAGTTCGGGCAGGCCTATCTCGAGATGCTGCGCGACAATCCGGCGACCGGGGGCCTGCTGCCGAAGGTGATTGCCGCCTACAATGCCGGGCCAGGCTCGGTCGGGCGGTGGAACACCGGGCAGCTCAGGGACAACAACGATGTCCTGCTGTTCATCGAATCCATTCCGTTCCGGGAGACCCGGCACTATGTCGAGGTCGTGCTGCGGAACTACTGGCTCTACGAGATGAAGGCGGCGGCCGGTGGGCGGCCCGGTGCGGAGTCGAGCCTGTCGGCGATTGCCGCCAACCTGTGGCCGCGCTTCCCGGGGCTTCCGGGCGTGGCTGCGGTGCCCTTCCCCGGCGCTCCGACCATCGAGCGGTAGCGAGCAGGAGCAGCGGTGCCATGCCGATCGACCCCGAGCGGCCGTTCATCCCGGTGAGGATTGCGGTCCTGACCATTTCCGACAGCCGCAAGCTTTCGACCGACCGCAGCGGCGACACGCTGGTCGAGCGGCTGACCGGGGCGGGCCACCAGCTTGCCGCGCGGCGGATCGTGAGGGACGAGGTGCCGGCGATCGTGGAGGCGCTGGAGACCTGGGTTGCCGACCCCGGGGTCGATTGCGTGATCACGACCGGCGGAACCGGCGTGACCGGCCGCGACGTGACCCCCGAAGCGCTGGCGCGGGTGTGCGAGAAGGACATTCCGGGCTTCGGCGAGCTGTTCCGCTGGCTCTCCTTCCAGTCGATCGGGACATCGACGATCCAGTCGCGGGCCTGCGCCGGGGTGGCGCGCGGCACCTATATCTTCGCGCTCCCGGGCTCGACCGGGGCGGTCAGGGACGGCTGGGACGGGATCCTTGCCACCCAGCTCGACAGCCGGCACCGGCCGTGCAACTTCGTCGAGCTGATGCCGCGGCTGCGCGAGGGCGAACGCCAGGCGTGATCTACATCGCGCTCAACCTGCTGCCGATTCTGGCTGCGACGGCTGCCGGGCTGGTCGCCGGGCTGCTGCTGCTGCGCGGGCTTGGGACGCCCCTGCCCTCGCGCCCGGCGGTTGTGGCAGCGCTGATCGTCGCCGAGGGCTGGCTGGCCGCGATCCTGGCCGGCGCCCTCATCCTCGCGCCCGACGAGGCACCGGCGAAGGTGATGGCACTGTTGACCCCTGTCGTCATCTGGGCCGGGTTCGTGCTGCCGGCGATGGCGGCGACCCACCTGCTGCGCGGGCTCGGCGGCCGGGTGGCGCGCATCGATGCGCTGCACTGGCTTGCCGTGATGCTGGTGCAGGCCTTCGTGCTCGATGCGATCGGGCTGGCGCCGCCGCCGCGCTGAGGCGTCTGGCGCGCGGCGTGAGGGGGCGCTAGGCCCGATGACATGCTGAGAGTGTACCGGGCGGGAGAGCGTGGCGGCGCGACAGTCGGAGCGGATGCCGGCCCGGAGGCGCTTGCCGGAGCGGTGTGGATCGATGTCGCCGATCCGCTGGCGTGGGAAGGGCCGCTGCTTCTGGAGGCGACCGGGATCGAGCTGCCGAGCCGGGCCGACATGGTCGAGATCGAGGCCTCGAGCCGGATCTACCGCGAAGGCAATGCGAGCTTCATGACGGTGCTTCTGGTCGTCGGCCTCGACAGCAACAGCCCGACGTCGGTTCCGGTGTCGTTCATCCTGACGCCCGAGCGGCTGGTGACCATGCGCTACGCCGATCCGCAGCCGTTCAGGGCCTTCATGGCCGCCTGCGAGAAATCGGGCGTGCCGGGAACCCCGCTCGAGATTTTGACCCGGCTGCTCGACAATGTGGTCGACCGCACCGCCGACATCCTCGAGCGGATGGGAACCGAGATCGACAGCCTGAACGGCACGGTGTTCGCGCTGCGCACGCCTTCGGGCCGGCGGCTCTCGACCGAGGATCTCACCCTCATCCTGCGCCGGATCGGGCAGGTGAACTTCGTGCTCAACAAGGTGCATGATTCGCTGCAGACGCTGCAGCGCATGGCGAGCTTTCTTGCGGTCCCGTCGCGAGACCCGGAGCTCCGGCAGGCCAAGCAGACCCGCGAGGAGCTGAAATCGGTTGCGCGCGACATTGTCTCGCTCGACCAGAACGCGTCCTATCTTTCGTCGAACGTGGGGTTCCTGCTCGATGCGGCGCTCGGGCGGATCTCGATCGAGCAGAATGCCATCATCAAGATTTTTTCGGTGGGTGCTGTCGTGTTCCTCCCGCCGACGCTCGTGGCCTCGATATACGGGATGAACTTCGCGAACATGCCCGAGCTTGCGTGGGAACTCGGGTATGTGTGGGCCCTGGCGCTGATGGTGCTGGCGGCGGTGGTTCCCTATGTGTGGTTCAAGCGGAAGGGGTGGCTGTAGGCGCTTTTCCACCCGACTTGTTCCTGTTATGTTCACGGGATGGCGAGGCGTGGTGCAACCGGCAATGCCGTTTCGGCGCGGTTTGGCGACCCGGTGCGCACAGCCGACGGGGACTTTCTCGACTGGCAGCGCGCGGCCGGCGACGACCGGCCGCTCAGAACCGAAGTGACGCTCGAGCGGGCGCGCAGCGCGATCACCCGCAACGACAGCCCGGACATTCCGTTCGCGGCGAGCTTCAATGGCTACCGCGGCTGCGAGCATGGCTGCATCTACTGCTTCGCGCGGCCGACCCATGCCTTCCATGGGCTGTCGCCGGGGCTCGACTTCGAGACCCGGCTGTTCGCGCGGGCGAATGGCCCTGCCCTGCTGCGGGACGCCTTCCGCAGGCCAGGCTACCGGCCGACGCCGCTCGCGCTCGGCACCAACACCGACCCCTATCAGCCGGTGGAGGCCCGGTTCCGGATCACCCGGGCGGTGCTCGAACTGTGCCTCGAGGCGCAGCACCCGGTATCGGTGACCACCAAGTCGGCGCGGGTGCTCGACGACCTTGCCCTCCTTGCCGCGCTGGCGAAGGACGGGCTGGCCATGGTCATGGTCTCGGTCACGACGCTTGACCCGGTGCTGGCACGGGCGATGGAGCCGCGCGCGGCAGCGCCCCACCGGCGGCTTGCTGCGATCGCCGCGCTGGCCGGGGCTGGCGTGCCGGTGGCGGTTTCGGCGTCGCCGATGATCCCCGGGCTCAACGACCATGAGCTCGAGGCGATCGTGGGCGCGGCAGTCGGGGCGGGCGCAGGGGCGGCAATGGCGCTTCCGGTGCGGCTGCCCCACGAAGTGGCGCCGCTGTTCGAGGCCTGGCTCCATCATCATGTGCCCGACCGGGCGGCGCGGGTCTTGAGCGGGATCAGGGCGATGCGCGGCGGCCGGCTCAACGACCCGCGCTTCGGCAGCCGGATGCGGGGCGAAGGGCCATGGGCGGCGCTGCTGCGGGCCAGGCTCGACCGGCTGCGGCGGCTCCACGGGCTCGGGGCGCGCGGCTGGGCCGGGCTCAGGACCGACCGGTTCCGCCCGCCCGCAGACCCGTGCCAGCCGAGACTGTTCTGAGCCGGGTGGTGGCGGTCAGGCGCGCAGGTGGCCGTGGGCGAGGATGGCCTTCCGGCGCAGGCGTGCCGCGCCCGGCAGGCCTTTCGCCGGGAAGCCGATGGCGCGCGGCGGGGTGCCGACGGCGAGGGTGCGCGCTGCCCCCGAGGCGGACCCGGGAAGGAGGGCGAGGGTTCCGGCGACGCCCGCGACCGGCGGGCCCGAATCCGGCCCGGTGCTGCCCGCCGACTGGCTCGACCAACCCTCATGCACCAGCGGGCCGGTTCCGTTGAGCCCGGACCAGGTTCCGGTGAAACGTTCCTCGCCGAACCAGCCCTCGGCCACCGGGCTGTTGCCGACGACATCAAGCTGGAACTGGACGGCGAGCCTGCCGCCGGGCAGGAGAGCGACCGCCGGGGCCCACCGGACCGCATCGGGGTCGACCTGCCACTGGGCGCTGGCGCGAAAGGCGGCCACTTCGGCATCGGTCGCGCCTTCGACGCGCATCGCCTGCTCCTCGGTGTCGAGAAAGGCCTCGAACAGGGCCGAGCTGCAATTGGCCTGCGAGACGCTGAACCCATGTTCGTTGATGAAGAGACTGGGCCCGCCGCCGACGAGCGGAATGACACGGATGTTCAGGTCGATGAAATCGGGCCCGAGCTGCTCGACCAGGGCGATTGCCGAACGGTTGCCGGGCACGACGATCGCCCACATGATCCGCTCCTCGACCGGACCGCCCGTGCCGCTGGTCTCGAGCAGGGTCGCCACGTCTTCGGCGAGCGGGCCGGTTTTGGATTTTCCCGAAAGCGAGGCGGTGTCGAGGCGGGCATGGACGAGCTGCTCGCGGCCGTCGGCAAGGCGGCGGGCGTAGACGAAGGGCTGATGGGCCGGCAGCCGGCCGATCACGGGTGGCGGCGCCGACGGCAGGGCTGCGCGCCGCGCGGCGAGCCACGCCGGAACCGCGCGCGCCTTCGCCATCCCAGTCCCCCTGCCCCGTGGACGGCGCAACCCTGCTCCAGCCGCGCGCCGGGGTCAAGCGCGGATCAGAGGACGGCGTCGCCGACGAAGGGGTTGGTCTGGCGCTCGCGGCCGAAGGTGGAGACCGGGCCGTGGCCGGGGACGAACACGGTGTCATTGCCGAGCGGCCAGAGGCGGGTGGTGATGCTGCGCACCAGCGTGGCGTAATCGCCCTTCGGGAAATCGGTGCGGCCGACCGAGCCCTGGAACAGCACGTCGCCCACGATGGCGAGCTTCGAGGGGGCGTGGTGGAAGACGATGTGGCCGGGCGTGTGGCCGGGGCAGTGGTAGACATCGAGGACGAGCTTGCCGAGGGTGACGGTGTCGCCATCGAACAGCCAGCGGTCGGGTTCGAACGCCTCGGCGCCCGGGACGCCATATTGCGCGCCGACCATGGGGTTCATCTCGATCCAGAAGCGGTCGTCGGGGTGGGGCCCCTCGATGGGAACCCCGAGACGGCGGGCAAGCACGCCGGTTTGGCCGCAATGGTCGATGTGGCCGTGGGTGACGAGCAGCTTCTCGATGGTGACGCCCCTGTCTGCTGCGACCTCGAGCAGCCGGTCGAGATCGCCGCCGGGGTCGGTGAAGGCGCCGCGCATGGTCTCGGTGCACCAGATGAGCGTGGCGTTCTGCTGGAGCGGGGTGACCGGCACGATGACGGCCTGGAGCGGGGGCGCGGACATGGGCGTGCATGTGGGGTCTCGGCCGGGGCGCGTCCATCCCCTGCGCTGCTTTTCGCGCGGCGCGGACTGGGGCATGGACGCGCCATGAGCCCGCCCCATGCGCACATGCCGGCCGAGGCCGGAGCGGCCGACGCCGATCTTGGGACCATCCGCCGCTTCCTGCCCTATCTGTGGCCCGATGGCCGGCCCGACCTCAAGGCGCGCGTGGTGGTGGCGCTGGCGCTGGTGCTGGCGGCCAAGGCCGTGCTGCTGGCGATGCCGTTCGCGCTCAAGGCGATCGTGGACGGGATGGCGCAGGCCGGTGAAGCGCGTGGCGAGGCGGCGGCGCTCGTCATGGGCACGGTCGCGGCCTATGCGCTGGCGCGGCTGGGCGCGACCACGTTCGACAATGTGCGCAACGTGGTGTTCGAGCGCGTGGGCCAGCAGGCCTGGCTGACGCTTGCGCTCGAGGTGTTCCGCCACCTTCATGCGCTGTCGCTGCGCTTTCATCTGGAGCGGCGCACCGGCTCGCTCGCCAAGGTGATCGAGCGCGGCACCAAGTCGATCGACACCATGCTCTACCTGCTGCTGTTCAGCTTCGCGCCGGTCATTGTCGAGCTGGCGGCAGTCAGCGCCATCTTTGCGCTGCGGATCGGGCCCGGGCTTGCCGCGGCGACGCTCGTGATGGTTGCCGTCTATGCGCTCTACACCTGGAAGGTGACGGCGTGGCGCACCGCGCTGCGGCGCAAGTCGATCGAGCTCGACGGCGAGACCTCGGGGCGGGCGGTCGACAGCCTGCTCAACTTCGAAACCGTCAAATATTTCAA
>CALLWN010000087.1 GCA_938016505.1 uncultured Sphingomonadaceae bacterium | reverse complement strand
GTTGCGGTGTGGGGAATCTCGTCGACGAACTCGATGGCGTCGGGCATCCACCATTTGGCAATCCGGCCGGTGAGATAGGCGCGCACATCCGCCTCGCTGACATCGGCACCCTCCTTGCGGACGAGGACGAGGAGGGGCCGCTCGTCCCACTTCGGGTGCGGCAGACCGATAACGGCAGCCTCGGCGATCCCCGGGCAGCCGACCGCAACATTCTCGAGATCGATCGAGGAGATCCACTCCCCGCCCGACTTGATGACATCCTTGGAGCGGTCGACGATCTGCATGTAGCCGAGCGGATCGATGGTTGCGACGTCGCCGGTATCGAACCAGCCGTCGGAATCGAGGATCTGGCCGCCATCGCCCTTGAAGTAGCGGCCCACCACCCAGGGCCCGCGCACCATCAGCCGGCCAAAAGTCCTGCCATCGCGCGGGAGCAGATTGCCTTCGTCGTCCTTCAGGCACATCTCGACCCCGAACAGGGGCCGGCCCTGCTTCACCCGGAACTTCATCTCCTCCTCATAGGGGAGCGCCGCCACCTCCGGCAGCGGCGAGCCGACCGTCCCGAGGGGCGACATCTCGGTCATCCCCCAGAGCTGCACGACACGCACGTTGTAGAGCCTGTCATAGGCCTCGATCATGCTTTGCGGCACGGCCGACCCGCCGACCCCGGTCATGGCGAGGCTGCCGAGATTGCCGCCGGTCTTCTCGAGATGCTGCATCATCGAGAGCCAGATGGTGGGGACCGCAAGCGCCACCGTCACGCCTTCGTCGACGATCAGCTTCTGGAGCGTCGGCGCATCGAAGGCGGGGCCGCCCATCACCAGCTTCGCCCCGCAGGCGGCTGCCGTGTAGGGGATGGACCAGGCATTGGCGTGGTACATTGGCGCGATGGGCATGATGACCGAGCGCGCGCCGGCGCCAAAGGTGTCAGTCATGCAGGCGGCCATGGCGTGGAGCACATTCGAACGATGCGAATATTCGACGCCCTTCGGGTTCCCCGTGGTGCCTGACGTGTAGCAGAGACCCGATGGCGCGGTCTCCTCCAGCAAGGTCCAGGGCTGGTCGGCGGGAGCATCCGCGATCCAGTCCTCGTAGCAGACCAGATCGAGCGATGTGTCGGCCGGCATGTGGGCACGATCGGTCAGAAGAACATAGGTCTCGATGCTGGTGAACTTCGGAGCAAGTTTCTCGACCAGCTTCACGAAGCTCAGGTCGAAGAACAGCACCCGGTCTTCGGCATGGTTGGCGATGTAGATGATCTGCTCCTCGAACAGGCGCGGATTGATGGTGTGGGCAACGCCCCCCATCCCCGAAATGCCGTACCAGCTCTCGACATGGCGGTGGGTGTTCCAGGCGAGCGTTGCCACCCGGTCGCCCGGCTGGATGCCAAGGCGACGAAGCGCGGCTGCGACCCGCCGGGCCCGCTCCCGCACGCTCCGCCAGGTCGAGCGGTTGATCACGCCCTCGCACGTCAGGCTCACGATCTCGCGCTGGCCATGGTTCTCGGCCGCGTGGTCAATGAGCTTCCACACCAGAAGCGGCCACTCCTGCATCGTCCCGTGGATCATCACTTCACCTCCCCGACGCCCGGCTAACAGACCCCGGTCGCGATTTCAAAGCCGGTTGACAAGAGGAGAACATATCATGAACATATAATCCGATTCGGACGTTTCACATGGAGATGACGGTGCCACTGGTGTCGATCATGGTGTTCCTCGCTCTCTTCGGCACGGCGCTCGCCATGCTCGGCCAGAACCGCCACCGCCTGCTGGACGCGCTCGAAAACGGCTGGCGCGGCCGACGCATCGACTCCGGCTGGCCGGTCGGCGCCCGGCCGGTCATGGACCCTCGGGCGGCGGGTCGGATGGGGTGACACCCACCAGCGCCGCAGCGCCCGCACGGCGCCTGCGATAGCTCGCCCACGCAAAAGGGATCGACAGCGCATAGATGAGGGCGAGCACGAACAGCGTCGCCCAGGGCGCGAGGGCGAGAAAGGCAGCCGCGAGCCCGATGCTCGCCAGCACGGGGACACGGGCGTAGGCGGGCAGCCGGAGCGACGTGCTGCTCCAGGTGGGAATGGTCGAGACCATGAGACCGGCCGACAGGAGGATGGCTGCGCCGGTGATCGCGCCGCGCAGTTCGGGCGCGGAATCGAACGGCCCGTCGAGCGCGAGGCTCAGGAACAGCGGCGACAGCGCGAGCGCAGCGCCCGCGGGCGCCGGGACGCCGGTCAGGAAGCCCAGCCGCTTGCGGGGCGTTTCCTCCTCATCGAGCGCAGCATTGAAGCGCGCCAGCCGGAGTGCACAGCACAGCGCGAGCGCAAGTGCGACGACCCAGCCGAACCGCCCGACATCCTGCAGGGCCCAGAGGTAGAGAATGAGGGCCGGCGCGACACCAAAGGCCGTCACGTCCGAAAGCGAATCGAGCTCGGCGCCGAACCGGCTGGTTCCCCGCAGCAGCCGCGCGACCCGGCCGTCGAGCCCGTCGAGGATTGCAGCGACGACGATCGCGGAGGCCGCCTTCTCCCACTCGCCGGCAATCGCGAAGCGTACGCCGGTCGCGCCCGAGACGAGGGCAAGCATGGTGATGGCGTTGGGGATGAGGGTTCGAAGCGGAATGGCACGCAGGCGCGGGCCCTTGCGCGCAGCAAAGGGCGATTCATCCATGCCCGCGGACCCGGTGTCGCCGGCCAGGGCCGTTCGGCCTGCGCGCTCCCGAAAGCGTCGCCATCGTCTGTCTCCTAGACTGCCGGCAGCGGTGGGGAAAGCCGAGAGCCGAAGCGGGGTGGAGCGGGGTTTCAGCCGGATGCGACCGACGCACGAACGGCCACCACGGTTTCGCCGCCGACCGTGCGCTGGCCCTTGCGCGCCGTCACGACCCAGCCCGCCGGCACGTAAAGGTCGGTCCGGCTGCCGAAGCGGATGAGACCGTAGCGCTGGCCGGCGGCAAGCATCGCGCCCGGGTGGACGAAGCTGACGATCCGCCGGGCGACGAGACCGGCGATCTGGACGACACCGACCCGGGTCCCGTCGAGCGCCTCGACCACCATGTAGGACCGCTCGTTCGCTTCGCTTGCCTTGTCGAGGCTCGCGTTCAGGAACAGCCCGGGCACGTAGACCAGCCTTCGCACTGTCCCGGCGACCGGCGAGCGGTTCACATGCACGTCGAACACCGAGAGGAAGATCGAGATGCGGATCAGCCGGCCCTCGTCGAGACCGTCCGCGCCGACAAGCTGGCGCGGCACTTCCACCTCGGCAATCTGGCAGACAAGGCCGTCCGCAGGGGCGACGAGCAGATGGTCCCCCGGGGGGACGCTGCGTTCGGGATCGCGGAAGAACGCGGCTGTCGCAGCGGTCGCTGCAAGCGCAATCCAGCCCAACCCGCTCCAACCCAGCAGGAAGGCCAGGACTGCACCCGCGGCCGCTGCGCCGACAAAGGGCCAGCCCACGCGATGGATCATCGGCCAGCGCCACTCGACCGGGGCACCGGCGCTTGCGTGGGCCGCCGATGGGGGCGCCTCAACTCCGGGTCCGGCATTCGCGGCAGCGGGTTGCTGCTCCGGCGTCATGGCCGGCTGCCCTGGCTTCGCCCCGGGCGCATCGGCCGGCGCTTCCGGGTCGGGCTGCATGCTCTTGCGCGTCATGCTGGCAAGGCTAGGCGTTCCGAACGCGAAAGCGAAGCCCTGCCGATGACGCTGGCCCGGCCTCCGTGACGGGCTGCGACCGGCCAGACCCTTTTCGCGGGCCCACCCCGGGTCTAGAGCATTGTCATGGCGACGCTTGCGCCTCCTCGGGCCATCCAGGGCATGGCCAATGTCCGGCCTGCCGCAGTTGCGAACTGGCTGCTGGCGGTCGCTGGCCTCGTGGCGCTGATGGTGCTTGTCGGCGGCATCACCCGGCTGACGGAATCCGGTCTCTCGATCACCGAATGGAAGCCCGTGACCGGTGCGCTGCCGCCGCTTTCGGACGCAGCGTGGCAGGCAGAGTTCGACAAATACCGTCAGACCTATCAGTATGCTGCAATGAATGCCGGAATGACGCTGTCGGCGTTCAAGACCATCTATTTCTGGGAGTGGTTTCACCGCCTGCTCGGACGGCTGATCGGGCTTGCCTTCGCCGTTCCGCTCGCCTGGTTCTGGATGCGGCGGACGATCCCACCCGGCTATCATGCCCGGCTGCTCGCGCTTCTTGCGCTTGGCGCCCTGCAGGGCGCCATTGGCTGGTGGATGGTGACGTCGGGCCTGTGGAGCCGGACCGAGGTGAGCCACCTGCGCCTGTCTGTCCACCTTCTGACAGCGCTGCTGATCCTTGGCGGCCTGGTGTGGACTGCACTCGATCTCAGGGCGCTGGCGCGGGACCACTCGGCCCGACCGGCCCGGCTGACCCCGACTGCCGCGCTGGTGCTTGCCGTCCTCGCCGTGCAACTGCTGTTCGGAGCGTGGGTCGCCGGCCTTCGGGCTGGCCAGGTTGCCTCCACCTGGCCGCTCATGAACGGGTCGCTGGTCCCGGATGGCGTCACATGGGTGGGCCTGCGCACCTTTGTCGACGATCCGTTCCTCACCCATTTCATCCACCGCTGGTGGGCCCTGGTCGCAGTGGCAGCCCTCGTGCTCCTTGCGAGGCGCGCGCGCGCTGCGGGTGACCGCGCTGCCTCGATCGCGCTCCACTCGGCGTTCGGCGTGCAGGTGCTGCTTGGGATTGCAACCGTCATGCTGGGCGTGCCGCTGTGGGCGGCGGCCGCCCACCAGGGTGTCGGCGCGCTTGTCGTCGCGACATCGGCATGGGCGGCACATGCCGCCGGACGCCGCGCGGCCTTGGGTATCATGTTACCACATGCAGTTCATCGCGCGGTTTCTTGACCTTATGCGGAGTGGAGGCTAACTGGACCTTTCAACCCGCACGAGAGAGAGACGATGCTCACGCGCAGCACGGCATCGGCGAAGCCCGCCGAGGTCACGAAGAAGTGGATCCTGATCGACGCCGACGGCCTCGTCGTGGGTCGGCTCGCGACGATCGTCGCCAACCGGCTGCGCGGCAAGCACAAGCCGCAGTTCAGCCCCCATGTCGATTGCGGTGACAATGTCATCGTCATCAACGCCGAGAAGGTCCGCTTCACCGGCCGCAAGGCCTCGCAGAAGGTCTACTACCGCCACACCGGCTATCCGGGCGGAATCAAGGAGGTCCGGGCCGACAAGCTGCTCGGAGGCCGCTTCCCGGAGCGTGTCATCGAGAAGGCGGTCGAGCGGATGATCCCGCGCGGGCCGCTCGGCCGGCAGCAGATGCGCAACCTGCGCGTCTTCAGGGGGCCCGAGCACGCCCATGCCGCCCAGAACCCCGAGCCGCTCGATGTCGCGGCGATGAACCGCAAGAACAAGGTGAGCGCCTGAAATGAGCGAGGAAACCACTCTCACGTCGCTGTCCGACCTCGGCTCCGGCAGCGCTGGCGCTCCGGCCACTGAACCGGTCGCGCTGCGTCCCCAGATCCTCGACAAGTTCGGCCGCGCCTATGCCACCGGGCGGCGGAAGGATGCGGTCGCCCGGGTGTGGCTGAAGCCGGGCTCCGGCAAGATCGAGGTCAACGGCCGCGACCAGGCCGTCTACTTCGCCCGGCCGACGCTGAGGCTCATCATCAACCAGCCGTTCGACGTGGCCGAGCGACGCGACCAGTATGATGTGGTGGCGACCGTGACCGGCGGCGGCCTTTCGGGCCAGGCCGGCGCAGTCAAGCACGGCATCGCGCAGGCGCTCACCCGCTACGAGCCGGCGCTGCGGACAGTGGTCAAGCAGGCCGGCTTCCTGACGCGCGACAGCCGCGTCGTCGAGCGCAAGAAATACGGCAAGGCCAAGGCGCGCCGCAGCTTCCAGTTCTCGAAGCGCTAGAGACCCTTCGCCGGCCGCAGGCAGGGCAGCCCTGCTGCCCCGGACCCGGTGCCGGCACATCCGCGCAGCATGGGCGTTGCCACCTTGGCCCGACGGGTCTGCGCGCCTATGTCTTCGCGGCCATGTGGGTGCTCCATCTTCTTGCCCTTGCCATTCTCGTCGTCGCGGGCAGTGGGCAGGCGATGGCGGAGAGCCTGTCCAGGCAACCGAACACGACGGTCGAACTCCTTGCCGAATCGCTGGCGCCGCGTCCCGGCGGGACGGTGACCGTCGCGCTGGCCATGACCGCGCGGCCTGGCTGGCACACCTACTGGAAGAACCCCGGCGACAGCGGGATCGAGACCCGGGCAAGCTGGCGCCTGCCCGAGGGCTTTGCCATCTCGGCCTTCCGCTACCCGGTCCCGAAGACCTTCATGGTCTCGGGGATCATGAACCATGTGTATGATGGCGAATCGATCCTGCTCGCCGAGCTTTCCGTGCCGGAGGGCGCGTTGGGCCGGTTCGAGCTCGCCGGCCGGTTCGAATGGCTGGTGTGCGACGACAGCATCTGCGTGCCCGAGGCAGCAGAGCTTTCGCTGCCGCTGGCGATTGGCGATGGCGCGGCGGACCCTGTGGCTGCCCCGCGCTTTGCCGCCGCACGGGCAGCGCTCCCGGTCCGGCTCGCCGAAACCGGACGCTTCGAGGTGCGCGACGGGCGGATCCGGGTCGCAATCCCGCTCGCCGCGACCGGAGACGTGACCGGCGCGCACCTGTTCGCCGATGATGAGACGATGCTGCGGGCCGCCGCCGGGCAGAAGGTCAGCCGGAGGGGCGATGCCCTCATCGTCGAGACCGAGGCCGCGGGGCCAGCCGCCCCGGCGCGGGTCTCGGGCGTGCTCAGGGTCGAACGCGGACAGCAGGTCGGCGGCTTTGCCTTTGCAGCCGAGCCGGGCGCAGTGGAGCCCGGGGAACCGCTTGCCGCAGCGGAGCGCGCGGCAGGTCGCGCGACCACGGCTGGTCTGGGACCGGCATTCGGGCTTGCGCTTGTTGGCGGGCTGCTTCTCAACCTGATGCCCTGCGTCTTCCCGATCCTCAGCCTCAAGGCCATGAGCCTTGCGCGGGCCGGGACCTCGCAGGCGGCGGCCCGCGTCGAGGGGCTGGCCTATGCAGCCGGAGTGGTTCTCTCCTGCGTCGCACTTGGCGCTGTCGCCATCGCGCTTGCCCGCGCTGGCGCGGGCGCGGGCTGGGCGTTCCAGCTCCAGGATCCGCGTGTCATCCTGGTTCTGATGCTGCTGGTGCTCGCGATCGGGCTCAACTTTGCGGGCGTGTTCGAGTTCAGCCTCGGCAACGCCAGCATCGGAAGCAGCCTCGCAGCGAAGCCCGGGGCGCCGGGTGCGTTTGCAACGGGCGTGCTCGCGGCCTTTGTTGCAACACCCTGCACCGGGCCCTTCATGGCCGGCGCGCTTGGCGCTGCGCTGGTGCTGCCAACAGTTGCCGGTCTTGCGGTCTTTGCCGGGCTTGGCCTTGGGCTTGCCCTTCCCTTCCTGCTCGTCGGATTCGTGCCCGGGCTCCGCCGCGCGCTGCCGAGGCCAGGCCCCTGGATGCAGACATTCCGGCGCATCCTCGCGGTCCCGATGCTGCTGACCGCCGTGGCACTCGCCTGGGTGCTCGGGCGGCAGGCCGGGGTCAATGCACTCGCCTTCGGGCTGCTGGCCGCGCTGCTGGTGGCGCTCGCGCTGTGGTGGGCGGGGCTGCGACAGGCCCGCCTCGGACCTGCGCTGGTGCCGGCCGCGCTGGCAGTGGCGGCTGCAATCGCCGCGCCCCTCCTGCTGCCGCGCCTTGCCGCGACGGGTGCGGCGACGGCCGCCGCTGCGCCGGCGCAGCTTGCCGGGCTTGCCTTCTCCCCGGCGGCGCTGGCCGAACTGACCGCGCGGCGCACGCCCACCTTCCTCTACTTCACCGCCGACTGGTGCATCACCTGCAAGGTGAACGAGAAAGGCGCGCTCGCAAGCCCGAAGGTTGCCGACGCCTTCCGTGCAGCCGGCGTGACCGTGATGGTCGGCGACTGGACCCGCCCCGACCCCGAGATCGCCCGCTTCCTCGAGTCGCGCGGCCGGGCTGGCATCCCGCTCTACCTGTTCTACGCTGCCGACGGATCGGTCCGCGAGCTTCCGCAGCTGCTGACCGTCGACATGCTGACCGGCCTTGCAAGCCCCGGTTCATCGGACCGGCCCTAGGACCGGTTCCATGACCAGGACACTTCTTCCCCTTGCGGCTGCTGCCGCCCTTGTCGCCTGCGGCCCCTCGGTTGCGGCGCCCACGGTTGGCCAGCCCGCCCCGGCCTTCTCTGCACCCGACAGCAGTGGCAAGACCCGCAGCCTCGCGGAGTTTCGCGGGAAGACCGTGGTGCTCGAGTGGTTCAACCCGGAATGCCCGTTCGTCCAGAAATTCTACGAGCCCGGTGCGATGCAGAAATTGCAGGCCGATGCTGCAAAGGCCGGGGTCGTCTGGCTCACGGTCAACAGCGCCGCGCCGGGCAAGCAGGGCCACATGACCGGCGAGCAGGCCAACGCCTACATGCGCGCCAACGGCGTGGCCTCGGCTGCCTATATTCCCGATCCGTCCGGAGACATCGGCCGTGCCTATGGCGC
>CALLWN010000086.1 GCA_938016505.1 uncultured Sphingomonadaceae bacterium | reverse complement strand
GCCGGCTTCGGCCTGCTCGGGTTCGCGGCGCGGCGCCGCCGCAATCTCGCCAAGGCCTGACCGCAACGGCGCGCGGGCGAAAGGCGCGCGGGCGGCTCAGGCCGCCCGCAACGCCATCCGCCCGGCGTAGCGGGCCACCTCGCCCAACTCCTGCTCGATCCGCAACAGCTGGTTGTATTTTGCCAGCCGGTCGGATCGGGACAGCGACCCAGTCTTGATCTGGCCGCAGCCGGTCGCGACGGCAAGATCGGCAATGGTTGCGTCCTCGGTCTCGCCCGACCGGTGCGACACCACCGCCCGGTAGCCGGCCATGTGGGCGGTGCGCACTGCCTCCAGCGTCTCCGAGAGGGTGCCGATCTGGTTGACCTTCACCAGGATCGCGTTGGCAACGCCCCGGGCGATGCCTTCGGACAGCCGGGCGGCATTGGTCACGAACAGGTCATCGCCCACCAGCTGAACCCGGCCGCCGAGCGCATCGGTCAGCACCTGCCATCCCTCCCAGTCATCCTCGGCCACGCCATCCTCGACCGAGACGATCGGATAGTCGGCGACCAGCCCCTCGAGAAACGCTGTCATCTCCGCGGCCGTGCGCGCCTCGCCATCGCAGTGATAGGCGCCAGCGCGATGAAACTCGGTCGCAGCGCAGTCGAGGGAGAGGGCGACATCGTCGCCCGCCCGAAGCCCTGCTGCAGCGATCGCTTCCATCACGAGATCGAGCGCAGCCCTCGCCCCCTCGAGCGGCGGGGCAAAGCCGCCCTCGTCGCCGACCGCAGTCGAGAGGTGGCGGGCGTGGAGCAGCGCCTTGAGCGCGTGGAAGATCTCGGCACCCCAGCGCAGCGCCTCGGCGAAGCTTGGCGCGCCGACCGGCATCACCATGAACTCCTGAAAGTCGAGGCCGTTGTTGGCGTGAGCGCCACCGTTGATGATGTTCATCATCGGCACCGGAAGGATCCGGGCCGCAGTGCCACCGACATAGCGATAGAGCGGCAGCCCGCGCGCGGCTGCCGCCGCCTTGGCGACGGCGAGGCTCACGCCGAGGATGGCATTCGCCCCGAGCCGCCCCTTGTTGGCCGTGCCGTCGAGCGCAATGAGCGCCCGGTCCACCTCCTCCTGGTCCTCGGCGTCGAGGCCGACCACCGTGTCGGAGATCTCGCCGTGGACCGCCTCGACCGCCTTGCGCACACCCTTGCCGCCGTAGCGGGCCGTGTCGCCATCACGGCGCTCGACCGCCTCCAGCGCTCCGGTCGAAGCGCCTGACGGCACCGCCGCCCGGCCCATCGAGCCGTCCTCCAGATGGCAGTCGACCTCGATGGTCGGGTTGCCACGGCTGTCGAGGATTTCGCGCGCCACAAGGTCGACAATCGCCGTCATTTCGCTCGCTTTCCATTGCCGGGTCAGCCCCAGAGGGCAGGCTCCGGCGGGTGAACGTCGGAACCGGAAAATTCAAGGGGGCAGGCACGATCTTCGGCAAGCAGCAGGGGTCCGTCGAGATCCGCATAGCTGGCCTGCATCGCGGCAAAGAAGGCGGGGGCGACCCCGAGTGAGGTCGAGAGCATGCACCCGACCATCACGCCGAGGCCGCGCACGCCGGCAGCATGGATGAGGGCACGGGCCTCGGTAAGACCGCCAGCCTTGTCGAGCTTCACGTTGATGAACCGATAGCGGCCGACAACCGAGTCGAGGCTGGTGCGATCGTGCAGGCTTTCATCGGCTGCCAGCGGCACTGGGCTTCGCACATGGGCGAGGTCGGCGTCTGCGCCCGCCGGCAGTGGCTGCTCGACCAGTTCCACCCCAAGCGCGTGAAGGCCATGGCAGAGCGCCTCGACATCTTGCCGGGCCCAGCTCTGGTTGGCGTCTGCGATGAGGCGCGCGTGGGGTGCGGCGAGGCGCACGGCGCGCACGCGATCAAGGTCACCCTCGCCGCCGAGCTTCAGCTTGAGCAATTCGCGCCCGGCGACCTGCCGGGCCTCCGCTTCCATCGCGGCGGGGTCGCCGAGGCTGATGGTGTAGGCGGTGAGCAGGGGGCGGGGGACGGGCAGGCCGATCCGCTGCCAGACCGGCGTTCCACTCGCCTTGGCCTCAAGGTCCCAGAGCGCGGAGTCGACTGCATTGCGGGCGGCGCCCGGAGGCAGAAGGTCGAGCAGGTCGGCGCGGGTCGCACCGGCCTCGACTGCACACTGCACATGGGCGATCCGGGCGAGAGCGGCATCGCAATCGTCACCGCGATAGTCGATGGGCGTGGCCTCGCCCCGGCCGACCAGGCCGCCCTGGCGCACCTCGACCGTCACCACGTCGACATGGGTCTTCCGCCCCCGTGCGATCACGAAGGGCCTCCGGGTGGCGAAGCGTTCGATCCTGGCGGCAAGCTGGCGCACGCGGGCGGCCTAGCCGGTGCCGGCGAATGGCGCTAGGCATTGGCCCCATGAGCGAAAGCCGAGGGCTGGCCGGGCTGCGTTCACGCCTCCTGCGGGACGCGCATGTCCTGTGGTTTGCGGCGCGAGACCCAAGGACGCCGTTCGCCGCCAAGCTGGTCGGCGGGCTGGTCGCAGCCTACGCCTTCTCGCCCATCGACCTCATTCCGGACTTCGTGCCCGTGCTCGGGCTGCTCGACGACCTGATCCTGGTTCCGCTTGGCCTTGCCCTCGCGCTTCGGCTCATCCCTTCGCGGCTCGCGGCCGAGTTCCGCGCCGCGGCCGAGGCTGCAGTTGCACGGCCCGTCAGCCGGACGGGCGCGATCGTCGTTGGCATGCTGTGGCTGTTTGTGGCCGCCGTCGTGGTCGCCCAGTTCGTCTCGCTGCGCTACTGGTAGGAGCCGCCGATGTCGGAAGAACAGATCGAACTTGATCCGGTTGTCGTGGTCGCGCGGATCACGACGCTCGAAATGCTGGTCCGGCAGATGATGGTGGTCCAGCTGCGCCTGCTCGCCGAGCGGGGGCACATCGAGCTGACTCCGGCCTACGTCCAGAGTCTCGCCAACGCCTATTCGGAAAAGGTGGATCAATCGACGATCATCGATTCCAACTCGGCCGACGTGAACTATGCCTTCAAGGCGAATGTGCTCCACCAGCTCGAACGCTTCTTCGACGAGATCGCTGCCCACATCGAAGCTCACCCGTGAGGCCACGCGCTTGCGCTGCGGCCGGGTGACGACTAGGTCAAATGCTCCACGCGCTGGCCCGATGGCGGAGTGGTGACGCAGCGGACTGCAAATCCGTATACGCCGGTTCGATTCCGGCTCGGGCCTCCACCCCCCTCATTTATTGCCCTTTCTTCCGTGGGTTGTCGGAAATCTGGCTAACCTTTGCGCCCTGGTT
>CALLWN010000085.1 GCA_938016505.1 uncultured Sphingomonadaceae bacterium | reverse complement strand
GGCCGATGGCGAACGGATCTGGACCTACCGCCACGCCATGGTGCCGCCCGCCATGCCGACCGAGCTCCTCGTGATCGGCTCGGGCGCGATCGGGATCGAGTTCGCGAGCTTCTACGCCGACATGGGCGCAAAGGTCACGGTCGTCGAGATGATGGACCGAATCCTTCCGGTCGAGGATGCCGAGATTTCCGCCTTCATGACCAAAGCCTTTGTGAAGCAGGGCGTGCGGCTCCTCACCTCGACCAGCGTCGAGCGCCTCGTGGCCGACGCCGATGGCGTGACGGCGACCATCGCCGGCACTGCCGAACGCTTCAGCCATGCCATCATTGCGATCGGCATCGCACCCAACACCGAAGGGCTGGGGCTCGAGGCGCTCGGCGTGGCGACCGAGCGTGGCCATATCCTGACCGACGCCCATGGCCGCACCAACGTGCCCGGGCTGTGGGCGATTGGCGACGTGACCGGCCCGCCCTGGCTCGCCCACAAGGCAAGCCACGAGGGGGTGGTCGCCGCCGAGGCGATCGCCGGCATCGCCGACGCCCACCCGATGGACAAGACCAACATCCCCGGCTGCACCTATTCGCGGCCGCAGGTCGCCTCGGTCGGCTTGACCGAAGCCCAGGCGAAGGCGGCCGGCTACAGGGTGAAGGTCGGCCGCTTCCAGGCGATCGGCAACGGCAAGGCGATCGCGCTCGGCGAGCCCGAGGGTCTCGTCAAGACCGTGTTTGATGCCGATACCGGCGCGCTGCTCGGCGCCCACATGGCCGGCGCCGAAGTGACCGAGCTCATCCAGGGCTATGCCATCGCGCGCCAGTGCGAGGCCACCCACGAGACGCTCGCTGCCACCATCTTCCCCCACCCGACCCTTTCGGAGATGATGCACGAGGCGGTGCTCGACGCCGAGGGCCGTGTCCTCCATCTCTAGGATCCGCCCGGCGACCATCGCCGACGCTGCGCTCTGTGCCGCGCTCTACGCGCCCCATGTCCGCGCTGGCACCGGCACCTTCGAGATCGAGCCCCCCGATGCGATCGAGATGGCAGCGCGGATCGATCGCATTCTCTCCCGTGGCTGGCCGTGGCTGGTGCGCGAAGCTGCCGATGGCCGGCTTCTCGGCTTCGCCTATGCCGGCCAGTTCCGTGACCGGGCGGCCTATGTCCGGACCGCGGAGACCAGCGTCTATGTGGCAGAAGGCGAGACCGGCCGCGGCCACGGCCGGGCGCTCATGGAAGCCCTTCTCGACGCAGCCAGGCGCGCAGGCTTCCGCACCTTTGTTGCGGTCGTTGGTCACAGCGCGAACCTCGCTTCCGTCGCGCTGCATAGGTCACTCGGCTTCCGCGAAGTCGGACGGCTTGCGCGGGTCGGCGAGAAGTTCGGCCGCCGTCTCGATGTCGTCATCATGCAGCGCGACGATTGCACCGGGGATGGGCAGCAACCAGGCTAGATCTTCGGGGGCAGGCTGACGTCCACCCGCTCGAACCGGTCGGTGCCCGGGTCGAGAAGCTTCAGATCGCCGTCGGCGATGTCGAAGATGGCGCCGGCGAGTTTCAGCCGGCCTTCCTGCTCGGCGGCCGCAACGAACGGGTAGCTGCGCAGGTTGGCAAGGGAGAGTCGAACGCCGGCCTGTTCGAGTGCAGCCTGGCAGTCGATGTCGGGAAGGATCTGCGCCGCGGCAAGAACCTTGTCGCGCGCGGGTGCGATATGCTCGACCCAGGCGCTGATGAAGCGGTTGTCGGGCAAGGGTGCAAGCGCTGCCGCGATCCCGCCACAGCGGGCGTGCCCGAAGACGACGACATAGTCGACCCTCAGCACCTCGACTGCATATTCGAGCGCCGCTGCAACGCTCGACTGCTCGCGGATTGCGGATATGGGCGGCACGAGATTGGCGACGTTGCGCAGCACGAACATCTGGCCAGGTGACGCATCGAACACCCGAGTCGGATCGACCCGGCTGTCGGAGCAGGCGATCACCATCACCCGTGGCGCCTGGCCGAGTGCAAGCTCGTCGTAGCGCAGCCGCTGCTCGCGCCACGGGCCAGCGCGGAACCGGCGATAGCCTTCGATGAGCGCCTGGAGTTCGGGCATCAGCCAAGCGTCCCGGCCATGCGGGCATAGAGCGGAATGCCGAAGATGATGTTGAAGGGAAAGGTGACGGCAAGGCTCATCGCGAGATAGAGCCCGGCGTCCGCCCGCGGCAGGGCGAGGCTCATCGCAGCCGGCACGGCGATGTAGGACGCCGAGGCGCACAGGATGATGAAGGCTGCAGCCGTGCCGCCCGAGAGCCCGATCGCGCCTGCCACGCCCAGCCCGACGGCAGCGTTGACCAGGGGCAGGGCGATGCCGAGCAGGGCAAGGCGCGGCGTCAGGCTGCGCGCCTCGCGCAGCCGCCGCGCTGCCAGCAGGCCCATGGACAGCAGGAACAGGCACAGGACCCCGCGGAACATGTCGGTGAAGAAGGGCGCGACCGGCGCATAGCCCTGCTTGCCGGCGATGATCCCGATCAGGAACGACCCGACCAGCAGCACGACCGGGCCGTTCAGGAGCACCTCGCGCCAGATGCTGTGGTCGCCGAAGCCCTCGGGGTTGCGGGTGCGGCCAAGATCGCCGAGCGAGCCGCGCGCCAGGATGAGCCCGGCGATGATGGCCGGCGTTTCCATGAGCGCGAGAACGGCCACCATCCAGCCCGCCGCCCGGTCCCCGTTGGCATCGAGAACCGCGATTCCGGTCACGAAGGTGACGACCGAGACCGAGCCATAATGCGCTGCAACCGCGCCGGCATCGAGCGCGGACAGACGCCCGAAGCTGCGGAGCAGGGCGAAGCCGAGGAAGGGAAGGAAGAAGCTGAGGACGGTGCCGGCAGCACCAGCGGAGAGCATCTGCGGGTCGAACCCGGCCGCCGAGACTTCGATCCCGCCCTTGAGACCGATTGCGGCCATCAGGTAGAGCGAAAGGCCCTTGGCGATCTGCTCGGGGATTTCGAGGTCGGAGCGGGCAAGCGCTGCGAGGGCGCCGAGGACGAAGAAGAGGATGACCGGCGAGAGGAGGGTGGCGGCGATGTCGGTCACGGCGCGTGGCCGTTAGCCGCCACCCTCTCCCTTTGCAATTGCGGCCCGGTCAGGCGGCGGCGACAGCCACCTGCTCGCGGCGGCGCCGGGCAGCGACACCCAGAAGGCCGAAGCCGGCGATCAGCATCGCCCAGGTACCGGGCTCGGGCACGAAGGAGACGAACAGGCCCTGGCGTTCCGGCGTGTCGGTCGAGAAGATGTAGGTGGCCCGGCCGGTCAGCGTCGGGGCGATCGAGATGTAGTTGGCAATCGCCGCGTTGATCGCCGGGTTGCCCGACGTGATGGTCTTGCCATATTCGATCGACCAGATCGCGCTCTGGATCGCCGGAATCTCGACCCCAAGGTTCGGCGCCCCGGACTTGATGAGGCTGAAGCCGAGCGCGGCCAGACCTTCCATCTGCTGGAGTTGCGACGCCGAGAGCGTTCCGCCGAGGCCGGGCGCCGAGGTGAGCGTGCCCACCCGGTAGTTGAGCGCGGGGCTGAGCGTGGCGAGCGTGTTGTTGCCGAGACCAATGGTGTGGGCAAGGTCAACGCAGAAGGCGAGCAGGTCGAAGCTGCCGGAAAGGTCGCCCCCGAACGTGCCCTGGATCTGGAAGTTGGCTGCAATCGTGCTGCCGTTGCCAGGTCCGGGGCCGGTGATGGTCACGTTGGCGTTGTTGAAATAGCCGCCCTTGGTCACGTTGAGCGTTGTCGCGGCATCAGCCGGCATCGCCACGGAGAAGGCGATGGCGGCAGCAAAAAGAGATCCGAGTTTCACTGTTAGTCTCCCACTGTTGGTCCCCCAAACCACTCAGGGCACCGGTGGATTTGAACTAACAGATTTCAACAAACTTTAGGTCTAAAATGAAAGTTAACTTGAAAGCCGTTAACCATCTTTTCCAGGCTGGCTTGGGGCACCCTTCGCTCCAGTCAACCGCCTCGGCCAGCCCGCCGCGCGTCGCCCTGCATCAGCACGGCATAGGCTGCCTGCGCAGCGCGGAAACGCGCCGCCGCCTTCTCGTCTCCGGGGTTCAGGTCGGGATGGTTGGCCTTGGCCAGCCGACGATAGGCGGCCTTGACCGCATCGAAATCGGCATCGGGTTCAAGATCCAGGGCCTTCAGCGCGTCCAGTTCGGCGCGGCTGCGGCTGCCATCGCCTTCGCTCCACGCCCAGTGGGCAGCGCGGTGGAAACAGCCCGTCGCTGCCGCTTCGGCGGCTTCCGCCTCGGCCGCTCCGGCGGCATCGAGGGCTGCGAAATAGTTCCACCCGCGGTTGTACTCGGCGGCGTGCGCTTCGCAGAACCACCAGCGCTCCGGCCGGTTGGGCGCCTTGGGGGCAGGGCAGGTGCCAGGCTGGTCGCACCCGGCGCGGTCGCACCGGCGCACCGTCTGCGGCGTGCCCGTCGCGCCCTCATAAGTCCGCCAGCGCGGGAAGCCCCAGTCGCTGCTGCGCCGTCCCCGCATCAGGCTCTGGTCCACACGAATCGCATCGCTCGAGACTTACGCCGGCACCAGCCACCGGCAAACCTTCTCTGCGCAAGAACGAGGGCCGGGCGCGGCGGTGCGCCGCGCCCGGCCGGTCCCGATGCTTGTCGCTGGCGCTGTAGGTCAGGCGGCCTGCAGCCGACGCCGGCGCAGGGCGTGGCCGACGAGCCCGAAGCCGGTGATCAGCATCGCCCAGGTCGCAGGCTCGGGAACGACCCCGCCGGGCGGCGGCACGATGATGCTCCCATTGCGGACCTGGAACAGCAGCCGCCCCGGAACCCCGATGTTCGTGGTCCGGACAAGGGGTGCCGTGCCGCTGTCGATGAAGCTGCCCGGAACGAGCGAGCCCGGGAGTTCGTAGAAGGTGCCGGCCGCGCCACCCTGGGCCGCGTTGAACCCGACCGACGCCGAGGAGCCGCCGAGACCGCCGATGCCACCCGACGCCCCACCGGTTTCCCACTGGATCTGGCCGTAGTTGAAATAGATGTCGAAGTCGCCGGCGCCCACGTCCGACCGGTCGGTGAGGATGAGCTGGAAGCTGTTCCGCTTGTCGCCCTCGACACTGAAATATCCCGTGTCGAGCCAGTTGGTGCCCCAGGCCGGCCGGCCGGCGAAGCTGCCCGTCCCCCAGGTCGTGCTGCCGAGGCCGGAACGCGTGTCGACGTCTGCGAAGAAGGGCGCGATGATCGGCAGACCGACATAGCCCGCGCCAAGCCCGACCGGCGTATAGACCCCTTGCCCCCCGGAGAAGGTCACATAGCCGTTGTTCGAGGCGTAGATGTCGCTGTAGGTCGTGCCGAAGAAGTTGAGCGCGAATCCGGGCATGACGGCCGCCGAGAAGCAGTCGTCGCAGGCCGGCAGGCTGTCCTGGTTGTCGAAGCCCGGCGCGATGGTCGAAGCTGCCGCAGGCGCGCTTGCAGCGAGCGCGGCGGTGAGGGTGAGAAGCGAAACAACACGTCGCATATGAGGCCTCCATCTTTTCATGGCGTATCCGCCACACGCTCACATGCAACAATTATGCCGAATCATCAGGCCAAAAGAAATCAGAGTGTTACCGATGGCGGCACCCGGACAACTGTAAACCCTGCCTTACAGTTTCCGAGCCTGTCACATGCCTGTCATATATCAGGCCGCCTGGGGCGCCGCCTCGCGCACGCCCTGCTCGACATGGTCCTCGAAGGGAGCGAAGTTCTCGACGAACATGCCGACCAGCCTCCGCGCGGCGGCGTCATAGGCTGAAGGATCGGGCCAGGTGCTCCGCGGGTCGAGGAGTCGATGGTCGATTCCCGGCACGGCGATCGGCACCATGAAGCCGAAATAGGGGTCGCGACGGAAGTCGGCTGCCTTCAGGCTCCCGTCGAGTGCGGCGTTGAGGAGTGCGCGGGTCACCCGGATCGGCATGCGGCTGCCCGAGCCCCCGCTGCCGGCGCTGCCGCCGGTCCAGCCAGTGTTCACGAGCCAGCAGTCGACATGGCCCCGCGCGATCCGTTCCTTGAGGAGATTGCCATAGACCGACGGGTGCCGCGGCATGAAGGGCGCCCCGAAGCAGGTGGAGAAGGTCGCCTCCGGCTCGGTGACGCCGATCTCGGTGCCTGCCACGCGCGCGGTGTAGCCGGAGAGGAAGTGATACATCGCCTGGTCGGGGGTCAGCCGCGCGATCGGCGGAAGAACCCCGAAGGCATCGGCTGTGAGCATGATGATGTTGCGCGGCGGCGGCCCCATGTTGTCGGCGCTCGCATTGGGGATGAAGTCGATCGGGTAGCTGCCGCGGCTGTTCTCGGCGAGGCGGTTGTCGTCGAGATCGATCTCGCGGGTCTCGGGGTCGATGACGACATTCTCGAGGATCGTGCCGAAGCGGTTCGTCGTCGCGAAGATCTCGGGCTCGGCCTCGGCCGACAGCCGGATCATCTTGGCATAGCAGCCGCCTTCGAAGTTGAAGACGGCGGTGTCCGACCAGCCATGCTCGTCATCGCCGATGAGGGTCCGGTTGGCATCGGCCGAAAGCGTCGTCTTGCCGGTGCCGGAAAGGCCGAAGAAGATGGCGGTGTCGCCTGCCTTCCCGATGTTGGCGGAGCAGTGCATCGGCATCACGCCGCGCGCTGGCAGCAGATAGTTCAGGATGCCGAACACGGACTTCTTGATCTCGCCGGCATAGCGCGTGCCACCGATGAGGACGAGTTTCTCGGTGTAGCTGACGGCAATCACCGTCTCCGAACGGCAGCCATGCCGTGCCGGATCGGCCACGAAGGACGGGAGGGCGATGATGGTGTATTCCGGCACATAGCCGTCAAGCTCTCCGCGCTTTGGCCGCACCAGGAGCGTGCGGGCGAAAAGCGAATGCCACGCCAGCTCGGTGATGACGCGCACATTGACCCGATGCTCGGGCTGGGAGCCGCCGAACAGATCCTGCACGAACACGCTCTCTCGCGCCGCCAGCGCCTCCAGAAAGTCGGCCTTGAGCGCTGCGAAATGGGCAGGCTCCATCGGCTTGTTGGTCTTGCCCCACCACACCGTGTCTGCAGTTTCGCAATCCTTGACAATGAACTTGTCGGCCGCCGACCGGCCGGTGTGGCGGCCGGTTTCCACGACGAAGGCGCCGTCCTTCGAGAGCAGGCCCTCGCTGCGCCGCACGGCGAGTTCGATCAATTGGGCGGTGCCGAGGTTGGCATGGATCGTGGCGCCTGCCCCCAACGCGCATCCCAGATGGTCCGTTATCCGAGACTCCATCACGCGTGCCTTTCCGCCCGAAGCTCACCCGACAAATGGCGAAGGCGCAGGCTCAGGGAAAAGCCCGCGCAGGTCTCAGCCCTTGCGGGCTTTGCCGCGGGGTTGCAAGGGCGTCTGGGGAAAATCCTCGTTAATTCGGGAGCCGGCAGCCATGCCTTCATCACATGGAAAATGCCGTTTGGACCGTGGGAGCAAAGCATGACTGGAACGGCTCAACCAAGGACCTCCCGATGAGCCCGGCGGCAGCCGATGCGCCGGCGCCCGTCATCGCGCTCGTCGACGATGATCGCCACATTCTCACGTCCGTCAGCCTCGTGCTCCAGGCCGAGGGCTTCGTCACCCGCGTCTATGCGGATGGCGAGACAGCCTTGCGCGCCCTCCTCGACAACCCGCCCGATCTCGCCGTCGTCGACATCAAGATGCCGCGGCTCGATGGCATCGAGCTGCTGCGCCGGCTTCGCGAGCGGTCGCGCCTGCCCGTGATTTTCCTGACCTCCAAGGACACCGAGATCGACGAGGCGCTCGGCCTCGCCATGGGTGCAGACGATTATATCGGCAAGCCCTTCTCCCACCGCCTGCTGGTCGAGCGGATCCGCGCCGTGCTGCGCCGCGCCGACCAGCGCCAGGCCCTGCCCGACCCGTCAGCGCAGGGCGAGGACACCATGGTGCGGGGTCGGCTGACCATGGAGCCGGCGCGGCATCGGGTCACCTGGGACGGACAGGAGGTGGCGCTCACCGTGACCGAGTTCCTCATCCTCGACGCGCTCGCCCAGCGCCCGGGCTTCGTGAAATCGCGCGACGCCCTGATCCAGGTCGCCTACCCGGATGACAGCTATGTCGATGACCGCACCATCGACAGCCACATCAAGCGGCTGCGCAAGAAGTTCCGGGCGGTTGACCCGGGCTTTGCCGCCATCGAGACGCTCTACGGTGTTGGCTACCGCTTCGATCAGGATGGCTGAGATGTCGGCCGAGGGGCAGTCCCGGGCATGAGCAGACTGCCCTCCGCGAGCCTCCTGCGCCGCCCGTCGCTTGGCATCCGGATCCTGCTCGTCAACCTCGTCGCGCTCATCGGCTTCGCGATCGGCGTCTTCTATCTCGACAGCTTTCGCGAGCGGCTGCTCGCGACCCGCCAGGCCGAGATGGTGAGTCAGGCGAGCATCCTCGTTCAGCTCCTTGCCGACGAGCCCGATCCCGAGCAGCGACGCCTGCGAATCGAAGGCCTCGCCCTCCCCCGGGGCACGCGGGTCAGGCTCTACGCCAGCGATGGCACCATGGTGGCCGACAACTGGACCCGCCCCGACCAGCCGAGGTTTGTTCTCGAGGACCCAACCACGGCCGGGTTCCGCCGTGCCAGTGCGCGCATTCTCGACCGGTTTGTCGAGGTCGCGAGCCTGGCGTCGCGCCTCCCAGCCTGGGAGGAGCCGGGGCAGGACGTGCTGGCATCCTGGCCGGATGCCCTCGCCGCAGCGCAGACCGGGCGGCCGAGC
>CALLWN010000084.1 GCA_938016505.1 uncultured Sphingomonadaceae bacterium | reverse complement strand
AGGATCTGGAGCGCGAGGTAGTCGGCTCGAGAGACGTCGGTCATCAGAGGGGCCTGGAGGTGCTCGGGGGGACAGAGGAAAGATAGGCCGCCCGTCTGCCCCAGCAAGCGTCCAGGCTTAGCGCCCGCCCTGCCAGTTACCACCGCCGCCCTGCCAGTTTCCGCCTCCGCTCTGCCAGCCGCCGTTACGCGGCGGCGCGGCATAGGTAGGCGTCTGGAGGAACTGGCTCTGGCCTTGGACGCCGGGGCGCATGCCGCCGGGGTGTCCGGGGAGAGCGCCTTCCGCAGGCGGGGCAGGCGGGGTGGTGCCGGGGGCAAAGCCCTGGCCCTCGGGGGGCTGGCCGGGCTGGAGGCGGTAGGTCCGCCCGTCAATGCGCACCGTGAAGGGATCGCCCGAGCCGGCACGGCCGCCATCCACGCGCGGGGTGAGGGAGATGGGAGGGGCGGTCTCGACAACGGCGGCGGGGCGGCGGGGGTCACGGCGCAGCTCGTACTCAAAGTCGGCGAGACGGATAACTTCGGTAGGCGAACGGAAGTAGATATCTTCCTGGATCTGGATCTCGATCCGGGTGCCGCCGGGCACAACGATGGCGCGTCGGGTATCGAGGAGGCCGCGCACAGAATTCTGCAGCGTCTGGCGCGCAGTGTTGTTGAAGTCGTCAATGGCCGAGTCCCAGCGCGAGCGGGTATTGGTCTCGCGGCCCGTGATTGGGTCGACGCTAGTGGTCTGATTTTCACCGAAGGCAGCGCGGGCAGCGACAGAGGCGATGTCGATGAGGGAGGCAATGACGGGAGCGGCGTAGCGGTCGAAAGCGCGCTCGCGTACGCGTCCCGGCACGCCGCCTATGCCGGAGGCGTCGGCGCTGTCAGCGAGGAGGTTCTGGAAGGAGATGTTAACCCCGTTAGGGGTGATCATCCGATGCCACTGAATCCCGACGCGCTCATCGGAGAAGGCCTGGCAGCGGCCCACCGCGCGGGTACCACGGGGGATGAGGACGTTGACGTTGTCGGGCGCGAAGACGTTTTGGCTAACGACGGCGATCACCTGGTTGCAGAGCTGCGACGAGACGGGGGTCTCGAGAATGGCCGGGATGACACGGTCGACGGTAAGGATGCGGGAGCGGTCGACGGGCAGCGTGCTTTCGGTCCAGGGGATCCGCTCAGGGTCGTAGCGTGGGTCTTGGTTGCGGCGCACAATCTCGGGACGCGCAAAGGTGCCCTGCTGGCCGGCAACGGAGGCACTGGGCGCGATGACCTGCCCTTGGTCCTGGGTAGCGCCGAATCGGCGGGCCTGGGCCTCGGCGAGCGCAGTGAGGAAACGCGGGCCCGGCCCCTCGGACTGGGGCGGGGCTTGGACGATGGGCTCGGGCGGTGGCGGCGGTGGCGGCTGGACGACGCTGAGGCGCAGCGGGATCTCGAGCTGTGGCTCGCGTGCATTCTCCATCCGGACGAGGATCTGGACGTCGAGGTCGCGGCCGGTGAGGTCACGGTAGGAGATAGAGATCTCGCAAGAGAGACCGGGGGAGACTTCGGTACCGGGGCGGCAGCTACCACCGAGCGTCAGGCCTTCCGCGGCGCCGGTGGCCGAGACCGCGACAATGCGCACGGGCCGGGTGTCCTCCCCGTCGCGGTTGGTGAGGGTGATGACGCGACGGACTTCCCCGCCGGCGGGGACGTCGAGGAGGAGCTGTGTCTCGCTGGGCGCAAGGCGGCCGGGGCTAGTGGGGCGGGCACGGATCGCGCGAAGCAGCTCTTCATTGGCTTGGGCGGTCTGGGTCGTGTCGACGGCGACTTGGCTTAGTTGCTGCGCCTGCTGGCGCTGCGGCTGCTCGTCGCAAGCGGCCAGCGCCAGGAAGACGGCACCGGCGAAAAGAGCGGAACGGCGGGCCATGGGAGGCCTCCTAGGGATTAGCGGGCGGCCCCGGCCTGGCGGCGGATGCAGACGGCCCGGGCGCCAGCTCGCAGCGTGAAGTCGCCGCGGGCCTCGGCGATCAGGACTTCGCCGAAGCGCCCGGCGGTGCGGGTGTTGACGCGCGTCTCGACGCCATCGACCACGCGAAAGACAACGGGCAGGTCGATCTCACGGGCGCGGGTGCCGAAGTGGAAGTAGGTGAAGACGCCGTCGGAATAGACGTAGTCGGGAGCGATGACGCGATCTCCCTCATTGACCTCGAACATCTGCATATCGAAGATCATCCGGTCGCGTGGCACGAGCATGTCGCCCGCGTCGCCCTGCGAGATGGGGGTACCGCCGGGAGCGACGCGGCCGTCGGCGGTCGGGCCCGGGACAGGCTGACCGAGGCCACCGGAGACGGCGGCCGTGCGATCGGTGCCAACTTGGGCTAGCGCGGTGCCGGTGGTGGCTTGTCCGGCCGTCATCTGGACTGTGGTGTTCGAGCCGCGGAACCACTGCGCGCCGCCGCCTTGGGCGGGGGCATGGACGAAGACTTGGACGTCGGTGATGCGGCGAGTGTTAAAAGCCTCGGAGCGGACGTAGAAGGTGTAGAGGTTGCCCGACGCTCCAAGGATCGTGACCGTGGCGTCGATGCCGCTCTGGCTTGACCGCAGCAGCACAACGTTGGGGCGGGCGATGGCGGCCTGCATGAAGTAGGATTCGCCGATGTAGACATCCTCGACGCGCTCCCAGTCGGGGAGGATGATCGAGGTGTTCATGAAATCACGCAGCCGGATCGGCATCACGAGGTCGGGCGACCACTGGAAGCGCACCACGCCCGGTGCCGTCTGACCGGGCGCCATGTTCTGGAACGGGCGCGACCAGGCGTCCTGGGTCATACCGAGCGGAATCCCGGTCGAGCGTTGCAGCTCGCCGAAGTCGCCCCGGCTCTGCCGAGCAGCACGGTCGACGGTGGCGGGATCCATGGGGACGCCCGCGCCCACTCCACCGCCACCGGCGGGCGGTAGGGTCATGCCGGGGACGCCGCCCTGGGCAAACGGATCGCCAGGCAGGCCGCCCTGGCCGGGGACGAAAGGGGTCTGGCCGCCTGGTGCGCCCGGTGGCGCGACGGGGGGAGGTACAAGGGCGCCGCCCTGTTGGACCTGGGGCGCCTGGGCGCGCGGCGGGATCTGGGCCTGAGCCGGGAGGGCGGCGACGGCCGCGGCGGTAGCGAGCAGGGCGAAGGCAAGACGACTCATTGCGGCGGCTCCGTCGTCAGGACCGGGATGGAGAACGCGGTTGCGGCGAAGCATAGGGCCGCTGTTCCCGCGTGCCAAGCGTGCGAGGTGACCATCGCCGCGCTCAGCGGGGACGCGGGGCGCTGGGCACGCGCTCCGCGAGGGTGTAGCTGGTGACCACGAACCCGGTGGGGTTCAGGAAGCGACGGGCAGCTGGGATCCGCTCAATCGGGTAGAAGCCGAACTCGATGGTGGCGTTCCAGGAGCGGTCGGCGATGACGCGGGCGTCGGAAGCGCGCCCGATGAGGCGGAACTGGATGAGGGCCGATCCGGGCTGGGACTGCTGGGGGGTGGCGCCAGGGACGAACCGGCGCTGGAGGTTGATGGACTCAATGATCACCTCCTGCGTCACGTCGTTCTGACGCATCTCTTGAAAGATCGGGGCGGTCGCCGCTTGGAAGCGGGAGAACTCGTCCTGGCTGCTCATCATCGAGAGGATCCCGCCCTGGAGCCAGCGTTGCTCCATCACCGCGGTTGAGCGCACGATCTCGTGCCGATAGCGGACATATTCGCCGAGGAGCTGTTGGGTGAGGAGTTCCATGCCCGCGACGGGTATACCCTGGCGCCCGTCTGCCTGAGGCGCCGTGATCTCCTCGATGGGGCGGATCGCGACGAAGACATTGCGCTCGTCGGCAACCTGAACGAGGAAGGGCCGGATCTCCTTGAGCGGCATGAGCGTCGCGATGGTCATCCCCAGCACGACGTTCAGGATCGTCGAGGCCAGCAGCAGCACCGCGAGCAGGCGCGCCGACCAGGCCGCACGGCGGTCGGGAAGGCCGGGGATGTCGTATCCCGTGGGGTAGTCCCGGGTTGTGCGCT
>CALLWN010000083.1 GCA_938016505.1 uncultured Sphingomonadaceae bacterium | reverse complement strand
CCAACATGGGCAAGCCGCTGGACGCGGGCGAGGTCGAGGAAACCCTCTCCATCCTCCGCCGCGTGCTGGAGCCAATCCATAAGGCGGTGAAGCGACCGGCCAAGGCAGGCGACGGCGTGCCCGATCCTGGAGACGGGCCGGATGCGCTTTAAGGTGCCCGCCCGTCAGCCCGAAAGCTTCCGGGCCTCCGCCCTCTATCTCGCCGGAAGGGTGAAGGGCCTGTCGCCCGACCGGGTGGAGTTCGTCGAACGGCGCAACCTGCACACCGACGATCCGCGCTCGGCGGCGGCCGTCATGGACGCGACCGCCCAGAAGTCGGCGCGGTGCCGCCAGCCGGCCTACCACTTCATCGTCACCTTCGATCCTGACGACGCGGCGGCGGGGAAGGTGACGCCGGAGCTGAAGCGCCGCGTGGCGCAGCAGGTCATCGAGCGGATGGGGCTTACCGAGCACCAGCTCCTCGTCTATTCCCACACCGACACCGACCACCCCCACCTGCATTTCCTGGTCAACCGGGTGCACCCGACGAAGCACATTGCCTACGACCGGCATCAGGACGGGCGGCGACTGACTGGCATCGTGCAGGAACTGGCGCGGGAGCACGGCCTCAACATCCTGCGCAACCGCGAGTACGAGCGCCAGCTCGGCCGCGAGGTGGTGGAAGATTTCGGCCCGGTTCCGACCGACGCCGAATACTGGCGCGCCCGGCGCGAGGAACGCGAAGCGCAGCGGCCCTTCGAGAAGGATGCCGTCACCGACCTGCGCCGCCGTCTGAAGGACGACTTCATCCGCGCCCGAGACTGGGATGACCTGGCCGAACGGCTCGCTGCGAAGGGCATCACCATGGAGCGCAAGGGGCAGGGCCTGGTGCTCACCGACGGCGACCGCTTCGCCAAGCTCTCCGACATGGGAAAGGGCGTGCGCTTCCATGTCCTGGAGGAACGCTATGGCGAGAGCTTCGACGACCACATGGCCCGCCGCGCCGCCCGCGTCGCCGAGCGGGAACGGGGCAAGGAGGATCGCGCCCCCGACACCAGCGGCATGGCGCCGTCCGAGCGGCGGACGGTGGAAGGGATGTTCGACGAGGAGCCCGATCGCGGTTCGGCCGAGGCGGCCGTGCGGCGCTTCGACCAGGCCGACATGGAGTTCCGCTACTGGAGCCAGATCGAGGCGTCCTACCGCTCTGCCGCCGGCAAGGTGCGCTACGCCGAACGCCAGCAAGCCTTCAACGAGAAGCAGGTGCACCGGGACGAGGCGTGGCTTGGCAAGCGCAGCCGCAGCCTCGACGAGATTCTGGGCAAGGTCTATCGGGACGCCGCCAAGGCGCGGGCGATCTGGGATGACCTGGAGGAGAAGTTCGGCATCCGCGACGCCGAGCGGATGATCGAGAAGGACCCCTTCATTCTCGGCGCGGTGCGGGGCATCCGGCTGGGCGACACCCGCACGGCCGATCGGCGGGAGGCCAAGCGCTATTTCCGCTACATCGTCGAGCGCCGCCAGCGCTGGCGTGATGCGAAGAACCGGCTGGAACACACCCGCGCCGAGATCGAGCGCGCCCGCCAGCGGGTGAAGCTCGCCGCGCGCGAGTACGAGCTTCTCCAGCATGTCGCTGGCTCACCGCAGATGCTGCGCGAGACCATGCTGGAGAAAATCAAGGCGCGGGCACGCGCGCTGTCGCGGGTGACCGAACGCGCTATCGAGCGCAGCCGCCTCGCCGACGAGCGGCGCGAGCAGTTGCACCGTGCCTGGCGCGTGGCCAAGGAAAAGCGCCTTGAGCGGGAGCGCAAACGCGAGCGAGGCCGGGCGTTCGGGCTCGACCTCAGCCTGTTCGATGAGTGATTCCGGCCACGAAACCGATATACTTTTGGTTAGGCATCAGTTCGAAATCGCTCAGGATCGAAGCGCTGCAATATCCGGGTGACTTCGGCCTCAGTACTTCGCTCCAGAGCAAAGAGGTTCCTGACGCGGTTGTATGCGTTGGTGAGAAACATAAGTTGCGCCTCGGGGCTCCAGTCTGCGTTCTGGCGAACTTCTCGGGTATCATTTCGGCGGGACGGCGTCCGATCGCCTTGCCACTCGGAGAACCACTGGAGATCCTTGACGCTGAAGAGCCCTGCCTCGACCCGTCGGATTTTCTGAGCTTGGAAACGGTCCATCACCGCCATTGCCTTCCGCAACAACCGCGACCACTGCCCGAGCATCGGATGATCCCTGAGCAGGAGTTGCCCCTGATGCTGGGCGATCACGCTGCCATGCAACATCCAAAACTCACCGGTATCCTCGAAGAACATGGTCATGTTGGCCGAGGACGCCTCACGGGCTTCTGACCAATCGGTGATCCAATAGCGGACAAACCCCTCCTCCGTAGCGCCGAAGTTGCCGTCGCGTGCGCTATCGTTCGGCGCCTCGACGCTCTCTGACTGACGCAGCTTTGCAATGTCCGAGACTGACGGCACGCCATTCTTCCAGCCAGCGGGAATGATCCGCATATAGGCGCGCGGGACGTCGGGCATCGCGACCTTTTCGCGGATCGCTCCCTCGAACGCGTCATTGTGCGTTAGTGTGTCGCCAGCCGAGGCCCAGATCGAGTAGTTGTCGGGTTTCGCCGCAATGCCAGTGATTGCTGCCGCGGCTGCAACATCATCGGCATGTTCCTCAAGATTGATGCGCAATGCCTCTTTGAGGTCTCTGACGAGCTTCGAGCGGATCGCCGCGCGGGTTTTCTTGTCGGCGTTTTCAGCGAGCACGAACGTGACGACACGCCGTTGACGTATGTCGAAGGGGAGGTCCTCCACTTTCGCGCCGCTCGCCATGTTCAGGATTCCAATGACGCGCTCCCAGCCAGGCCTGTGCATCGCCCATCCGAGTTCGATCATCACGTTGGGGTTTGGCAGCCACTTTCCGTCCGGGGATTTTGCGATGGGAGTGAGGTCGGCAACGAACACTGCCGCATCCGCTATCTTGTTGAGGATAGTGGCGGCAATGTCGGCCATCCCACGTTCGCCCTTGGTATCGTGATCGATCTCAGGGCGATCCGCATCATCGACGCCGATCTCGGCGGCTACTTGGTCGATTGCATCGACCAGGGCTTCGCGGATGAAATGGCGACAGGTTTTGGGCGAATAGTCGCTTTGCCAAGACCAAAATATTTTCGTCGTAGTACCGGCCATCATGGTCACCTTACTCGAATCCGCTATCGTGCTGCCATCGCGAACCGATTTGTTACCCAGATGCAGCGTGCCGATCATCCATCGGCCAGCCGCCGGATGGTTGCCATCGGCAGGAACAGCCGCCGACCCTCGCCCGTGAACGGGATGAAGCCGTACTTGCGGTAGAATGCGGCGGCTGCATCGTCTTTCGCATCGACAATCACCGCGTGAACCGCGAGCGTCTGCGTTGCGAGCAGGATGCGGTTCAGGGCATCCATGAGCAGGAAGGCGCCCAGTCCCTTGCCCTTCATGCTGGTGTCAACGGCCAGTCGGCCGAGCAGGGCAGCCGGCACAGGGTAGCGCGGCAGGCGCTTCGCCTGGCAGGCCGGAAGGTTCTCCCGTTGAAAGCTGGTGGCGCTCAGGCTGTAGTAGCCGCAGACTGTTAGTGCCTCGGCTGGCACGGCCACGAAGACGCGGGCGACATCCCGCTTCACGTCCTGCGAGGCATGTTCCCGGATATAGAGGTCAAGTTCGGGAGCGCCACACGAGAAGGCCGCTCTGTCATGGACCTTGCTGTTAAGCGGCGCAATCTGCCAAGGCGCATGCGCCTGTCTCATCCGGCCGCTTTCTTGTACTTGGCGAAAGCTTTGCGCAGGGCCGCATTGGGTGCCGGCGGGTTGGTCAGCGCGTCATAGAAGAGCTTCCAGTCCGGGCTGGACAGGGTGACGATCTCGTTCTCGCGGATCACTTTCTCGGCCTCTTCCATTGCTGTCGCGAGGACGAACTGGCTGACCGTCTTGTGCCGGTAGCTGGCCGCGCGCTGGAGCACGCTCTTCGACTCGGCGTCGAGGCGCACCTGTAGCCGGTCATCCTTGGTTTCCACCACTCGGGGCATGGTCGTTCTCCTTTTCCGAACTCTGTTATAATGTACTCACAAACGGAGCACATTTCAAGGGGTGTGTTTGAGCCGGCTGGCTACAGCCCATCCCCGGTCCAGAAGGGGATGCCATTTCGGCGGTCATGCCAGCCGATCAAGAAGCCGATGGTGACATTGCGGTCGGCAGTTACGGCCGTGGCCGCACAGCGCCTGATGTCGGTGTTTCTCCCACCGCCAATTTCGGCGGCGCTGTGAAGACCGAGGATCGTGCGGCCACCCTGCTCTTCGAGCGCGGCGCGCACCTGATCGAGCGAACGCGCCTCGCCGCATCGCGGCAACTCCATTGCGTTTCCATGCGCGTCGCGATGAAGGAACACGGCGAGCGGGATGGCCCAGACCGTGGCAACGAGCAGGCCAAGGAAGGCATACCCGCCGCTATCGTGATTGAACGGTTTCATCCTTTCATCCTTTCGTTATTTCATCATGTCAGCGGAGATGAGCGCGCCGGGGTCGTCCTCGGCCGCTTCCATCCGCCATGGCGACCAGCGGCCCTTGAATGCCCGCTCCTCGAAGTAGCGGAG
>CALLWN010000082.1 GCA_938016505.1 uncultured Sphingomonadaceae bacterium | reverse complement strand
GGATGCCATGCGGGCGCTTCTGCTTTCTGCGGACAAGCGGCTGGTGCTTCCCGGCGAGCGAACCCGCGAGGTCGAGGCCTATGCGGTGGCGGGCGAGGCGATCGTGGCCCACGCGACGATCCTCGTCGCGGTATGGGATGGCGAGCCGGGCAAGGGCTGGGGCGGCACTGCCGACGTCGTCGAGACGGCGGTCGACAGCGGGGTGCCGGTGATCCAGATTCCGCCAGATCCCGACCAGCCGGTGCGGATCCTGTGGCCGCAGTTCGAACCCTTCGCCGGGCCACCGCATTTCGCCGTCCAGGCCCCGTCACGGGCGTTCGACCCCCAATCGCTGGAGTGGACCCTGCGCCAGCTGTTGCTGCCGCCCGCGGAGGCCGGCGAGCGGGCGTTCCTGGCCCAATTCTATGCCGAGACCGAGAAGCGGCGCCGCTGGCGGATCGAGTATCCGCTGCTCCTTCAGCTGTTCGGGATCCGCCGGCTTGGCCGCGACGCCATTGTCGCCCCGCCCTATCTGGCGACGACCTCGGCGTGGTGGGCCGGGTTTCGTGCCGACGCCCAGCGTCTCGCGGATGGAAACGGCCTCGCCATCGCCCGGATCGAAAGCGCCTATTCCTGGGCTGACAACCTCGCCAACCATTTCGCCCAAGTGTTCCGCAGCGGCCATGTGCTGAACTTCTCGCTGGCGGCGTTCGCGGTGGCGGCGGCGCTGGCCGGCCTGCTGGTCCCCGGCCTGAAGCGTGAGCTGGTGCTGCTCGAGCTGGTGATGATCTTCAGCATCGTCTGGAACACCCGCGCCGGGCACACCGGGCAATGGCAGCGCCGCTGGCTCGACTATCGGGCGCTCGCCGAGCGGCTGCAGCCGATCCGGGCGCTGAAGCTGCTTGGTGTTGCGACACCACCCCGGTCGCCGTCGCGCAAGCGGCGGCTCGGCAGCCGCTGGACCGACTGGTATGCCGCCGCCCAGTGGCGGGCCTTCGGGACCCCGATCATCGCGCTCGACCCCGCCCGCCTCGGCGACCTCCGGCAACTGCTGCTGACCCACCAGCTCGATCCCCAGATTGCCTATCACCGCTCGAACGCCCGGCGCATGGAGACACTGGAGCACCGATTGCACCGGTTCGGCCAGCTGCTGTTCGTGGCGACGATCTCGGTCTGCTTTGCGATCCTCGTCCTGAAGTCGGCGGGCCATCCCCTGATCGAGCACCGGATGGCGCTGTTCGTGGCGCTGACGGCGGGGCTGCCGGCACTCGGGGGGGCTGTCTACGCGCTGCGTGTGCATGGCGACTATGGCGGCAGTGCCGGGCGCAGCCATGAGACCGCCGAGGAACTTGCCCGCATTCGCGACGCACTGGCCGACCCTGCGGTTCCGCTGCTTCGCACGGCGGCCCTGGTCGAGGCGGCAGCGCGGATCATGCTGGTCGATCTTGACGAGTGGCGGCTCACCTACGAGCAGCGCGGCCTTGCCATCCCCGGCTGACCTCCCTGCGGAGGACGCCGGTGCATCCCCGCCGAGGCATGAGGGCCACGCCGCGCCGCAGGCGCTCCGCTTCGCTGCCTTCATCAGCTACAGCCACCGCGACAAGGCCGAGGCCGCCTGGCTGCACCGCGCACTCGAACGCTACCGGATGCCGCGGCGCCTCGTCGGTCAGCCGACGCCGCTCGGTCCGGTTCCCGAACGACTTGCCCCGGTCTTCCGCGACCGCGACGAGCTGCCCGCCTCCGGCGACCTCGGCGCCGAGCTGACGGCAGCGCTTGCGGCGTCGCGCGCGCTCATTGTCATCGCCTCGCCGGCCGCAGCGGCCTCGCGCTGGGTGAACGAGGAGATCATCGCCTTCAGGCGCCTGCATGGCGCAGGCCGCATGCTGGCGCTGGTGGTGGATGGCGAGGCCAATGCCCGCGACCCCGCGCTGGAAGCGCTGCCGCTCGCGTTGCGCGGCCCTCCCGAGCCGCGCGGAGACCCCGACAAGCCGCCCGCCGAGCCGATCGCAGCCGATCTGCGCCGGGAGGCCGACGGTCGGCGGCTCGCCTTCCTGAAGATCGCCGCCGGCCTCTCCGGCGTGCGGCTCGATGCGCTGGTCCAGCGCGAGGCCCAGCGCCGGGCGCGGCGGATGACCATGGTCGCAACCGCTGCAATCGCAGGAATGACGCTCACCTCGGGACTCGCCTTCTACGCCGACAGCCAGCGGGTCGAGGCAGAACGTCAGCGCGCCATCGCCGAGCGCGAGAGCGCGACCGCGCGTGCAGCCGCCGACTATCTGGTTGGCACGTTCGACCTTGTGAACCCGACGACCGAGAATCCGCGGACCATTTCGGCCTTCGAGATTCTCTCCCGAAGCGCCGATCGCGCGGCGATCGAACTGAAGGGCGAGCCCGAGGTCCTGGTGCGGATCACCGAGGCGCTGGCCCGCGCCTACATGAACCTCGGCCTCTATGACGAGTCCGAGCGGATCCTGGTTCGCAGTCGCATGGCGATGGCGCGGGCGGGCACCGAGGGTGCGCTGGCCTACACCACGCTTGGCGAAACCTACCTGCGCCAGGGCAACACCGCGCGCGCAAGGCAGATGCTGGGGCGCGCACTCGAGATGGCCGACGCCGAAGTGCGCAATGGCAATCCCGCGGGCGAGCTTGCGCGCGCCAGGGTGCTGCTTTCGACCGCGCGGATCGACCGGACCGACGGGAAGGCGGCGGACGCGCTCTCCCGGCTGGATGAGGCCCTGACCGCGTTCACGGCCTCGGGCCTTACCCGCCCGCTCGACGAGGCACGGATGCTCCACAACAAGGGGCAGACACTTTCGGAGCTCGGCCAGCCTGAAAAGGCCGATTCCGCGTTTGCCGCGGCCCGTGGCATCTATGTGGACGCGCTTGGTCCGCGCCACCGGCTGGTGGGCGAGATCCTCTACGATGAGGCGATCAACGCCCATGTGGCCGGGAATTACCCGGTCGCGCTCCAGCGGATCGAGGAGTCGGGCCGGATCCTTGGCGCCATTCTTGATCCGACCAACCCGTTCCGGGCCCATGTGCTCGCGCTCAAGGGCCAGGTGCTCGTCGACCGCAGGGCTGCGGG
>CALLWN010000081.1 GCA_938016505.1 uncultured Sphingomonadaceae bacterium | reverse complement strand
CGAGATGATGGCGGCCGAAATGCGGGGTTCGATGGTGCGAGCGCGGGCGACCATGTCGGGCGAGAAGGAGTGGATGGCGGTCCAGGTCTCGGCAGCGCGGCGGCGGATGACGGCGACGGCCGCTTCGACGCTGCGGGCATCCTGCTCCGGGTCGCCGGGGGTCGATTTGAGTTCGCACATCACGGTGAGGCGGCCATCGACGAGGTCGAGCACCTGCTCGAGGGTGGGCACGGGTTCGCCCTGGCCGGCATCGGCGGACTGGAGCGCGGCGAGCGGGAGGTCGCGGACGCGGCCGGTGAGGTTGGTCGTGCGGTCGACGGTTTCGTCGTGCATGAGGACGGGGACGCCGTCGGCGCAGAGCTGGACGTCGATCTCCATCCCTTCGGCGCCGGCATCGAGGCAGGCGCGGACGGCGGCGAGGGTGTTCGCGGGCGCTTCGCCGGCGGCGCCGGCGTGGCCGATGACGAGGACGTACGGTTTTTTCACGGTGGCGAACTTTACTCCCGGGTGAGGATAACGGGCGCACGAGCGCCGCGCCGCCTTTTCGTTTTCTTTACTTTTCCCCGGGGCGCCGCCGGGCGGCGAAGCCGGCCCCGAAGCGGGCGAGGCGGACGGCGCGTTCGAGCGCGGTGCGCGGGGTGAGGGGACGGCGGGGGAGGGCCGCGAGCGCCCGCAGGGCAGCATCGAAGCCTTCGAGCACGGGCGCACCGTGGCCGGGAAAGCCAGCCGGCGGCGCGATGGCAGCGAATTCGGCGATGGACTGGAGGTAGCGGGCGTCGTCGTGGTTCGCCCAGCGGAGGGAGCGGGTGAGTTCGCCGCCGTGGCTGATGACGAGGTCGCCGACGAAGGCAGCCTCGAGGTGGTCGGCGACGAAGCAGAGCGACCCGGGGGTGTGGCCCGGCACCGGGACGGCGCGCACGCCGGGGAGCACGGCAGTTTCGCGGTCGACGGCGACGGCGACCGGGACGGGGGCCGGGCGGCGGCGGAAGAAGGCGCTGAGGAGCCGCACCGGATGGCTGCGGCCGATGCCGGAGCGCAGGACGAGCCGGCCATCCCGGAGGCGGCAATCACCGGCGCCGGCGATCACCGGGGCGCCGGTGGCAGCGGCGACGGCGGCGGCGCCGGTGTGGTCGCGGTGGCGGTGGGTGAGGAGGATGCCTTCGAGCGGGCGGCCGAGCGCCTCGAGCGCGGCAAGGATGGCCGGGGCGCTATCGGCGAAGCCGGTATCGACGAGGGCGAGGCCGCCTGAAGGCAACGCAACGAGGAACACGTTGGAGCCGCGGGTGCCGTGGAGCCACCACACACCGGGGATGACTTCGCCGGGGCTGGAGCGGGACATCACCCCGGATCGTAGCGGGGCACCGGCAACGCGCCTCATCGGCTGCGGAGGGGGTCGGCGGCATCGCGGAGGGCATCGCCGAGGAGATTGACGACGATGACGGTGCAGGTGATGGCGAGGCCGGGGGCGACGATCACCCAGGGATGAGATTGGAAGTGCTGGCGGCCCTCGGCGACCATCGCGCCCCACTCGGGCGTGGGCGGAGCAACGCCGAGACCGAGAAACGAGAAGGCGGCGAGGCCGAGGATGGTGGAGCCGAGGTCGGTGGCGGCGACGACGAGGACGGGACCTGCGATGTTCGGCCCCAGGTGCCGGACCGCGATGCGAACCGTCCCTGCGCCGGTGGCGCGGGCTGCCAGGATGTAGGGTTTCTGACGTTCACCGATGACGAGAGAGCGGTAGATGCGGGCGTACCATGGCCAGCCGGTCGCGATGAGCGCGGCGACGAGCGTCGCCCAGCCGGCGCCAAACACGCCGACCATGCCGAGGGCGATGACGAGCGACGGGAGCGAAAGGAACCCATCGATGAGGCGGGCGGCGAGCGTGTCGACGAGGCCGCCGACGGCGGCGGCCAGGCTGCCGATGACCAGACCGAGGAGCGTGGAGCAGGTGATGACGAGGGCGGCGCTGAGGAGCGAGAGGCGAGCGCCGTGGAGCAGCCGGGCGAGGATATCCCGGCCGAAGCCGTCAGTGCCGAGCGGGTGCTCGAGGGAGGGTCCGGCGAACCGGTTGAGCAAGTCGGTCCGGTTCGGGTCGGCAGGCCAGGCAGCGGGACCGACGATGGCGGCAGCGAGAATGGCGGCAAGGGCAGCGCCCCAGATGAGGGCGGGGCGGGCGCGGAGCAGGCGGCGGGCCGGGAGTGCCCCCGCCGGCTGCGCGCTGGCTGCGGCCGTCACCCGGCAACCCCGGCGCGGTCGCGAATCGCGGGGTCGAGGACACCCGCAACGATATCGACTGCGGTGTTGACGACGATGAGGGAGACGCAGGCAACGAGGACGAAACCGAGCACGACGGGAACGTCGCCGGCAAGCGCAGCCTGGACACCCATGCGGCCAAGGCCGGGGTAGGCGAAGACCCATTCGACGACAGCGGCGCCTGCGAGGAGGGTAGCGAAATCGAGGCCGATGACCGTCACGACCGGGACGAGGGCGTTTCGAACGGCATGGCGGATGATGACGAGCCGCTCGGGCAGGCCGCGGGCGCGAGCGACGGTGACGTG
>CALLWN010000080.1 GCA_938016505.1 uncultured Sphingomonadaceae bacterium | reverse complement strand
CGTCGAGCTCTCCGGCGCGATCCGGCGGGCATGAGGGGTAGCGCCTGCGCGCGGGAGCCAGGCGTGCGGGTCTGGCCGTGGCCATGCTGGTGCCGCTTGTCAGACTCGAACTGACGACCCCATCATTACGAATGATGTGCTCTACCGGCTGAGCTAAAGCGGCCCGGTGCCTTTGGGCCGCGGGCGCATACCAGCGGCGGGCCTTGGTTTCAAGGCGGCGGGGCGCTAGGCCCCGGGGCGTGCAGACGCCCCTTCACCTCGGCCAGGCCTCGGCGCTTCCGCCCTCCCCCGAGGCGGCCGTGCTCGACTATCCGCCCAACCCGCACCCGGGCGCAGCCTATCTCGTGCGCTTCACCTGCCCCGAGTTCACCTCGCTGTGCCCGGTGACGGGCCAGCCGGACTTCGCCCATCTCGTCATCGACTATGTGCCCGACCAGCGCATCGTCGAGTCCAAGGCGCTCAAGCTGTTCCTCGGGAGCTTCCGCAACCATGCCGGGTTCCACGAGGCAGTGACGGTCGGGATCGGCCGGCGGCTGGCTGACGAGATGGCACCCCGTTGGCTCAGGATCGGCGGCTACTGGTACCCGCGCGGCGGGATCCCGATCGACGTGTTCTGGCAGACCGGGGCGCCGCCCGAGGGGCTGTGGCTTCCGGAGCAAGGGGTTCCTCCCTATCGCGGGAGGGGCTGAGGCCGGCGCGCCGCGCTAGCGCGGGGTCGAGGCGAAAGGGAGGACGGACATGGCGGGGCCACTTCAGGGCGTGCGGATCATCGAGATGGCGGGAATCGGCCCCGGGCCCTTCTGCGGCATGATGCTGGCCGACCATGGCGCCGAGGTGATCCGGGTCGACCGGCCCGGCCGCCAGGCACCCGAGCCGGTGCTCGGCCGCAGCCGGCGCTCGATTATGGTCGATCTGAAGTCTCCGGAGGGCGTGGCGGTGGTGCGCGACCTTGCGAAGACGGCCGATGGCCTGATCGAGGGGCTGCGGCCCGGCGTGATGGAGCGGCTTGGCCTCGGGCCCGACGTGCTGCTCGCCGACAATCCGAGGCTCGTCTATGGGCGGATGACCGGCTGGGGCCAGACTGGCCCCTATGCCCAGGCGGCAGGCCATGACATCAACTATATCGCGCTCGCCGGCGCGCTCCACGCCTATGGCCGGGCCGGGGACAAGCCGACGCCGCCCATCAACATGGTGGGGGATTTCGGCGGCGGCGGGATGCTGCTGGCCTTTGCCATGGTCGCAGCGATCCTGAACGCTGCGCGGACCGGCGCCGGCCAGGTGATCGACTGCGCCATGACCGAGGGGGCGGCCCTTCTCATGGGCATGATCTGGGGCTTTCGCGGGCTCGGGGCGTGGCGCGACACGCGCGGGGTCAACCTGCTCGACACTGGCGCCCATTTCTATGACAGCTACCGGTGCGCCGATGGCAACTTCATCGCCATCGGCTCGATCGAGCCGCAATTCTACGCCGAGCTCAGGCGGCTGACCGGGCTCGATTCCGACCCGGACTTCGACGCCCAGATGGACCAGGCGAAGTGGCCCGAACTCAAGGCGAAGCTCGAGGCGCTGTTCGCGAGCCAGCCGCGCGACCACTGGTGCCGGCTGATGGAGATGACCGACGTCTGCTTCGCTCCCGTGCTCTCCATGGCGGAAGCGCCGGCACACCCGCACAATGCCGCGCGCGGGACCTTCGGCGAGGTGGGCGGGATGGTGCAGCCCATGCCGGCGCCGCGCTACTCGGTGACGGCGACAGCTGCCCCCACCCCGCAGCCGGCGCCTGGCGCCGACACCGAGGCCCTGCTCGCCGAGCTTGGCTATTCGGCCGGGCGCGTTGCCGAGCTGCGCGCGGCAGGCGCGTTCGGCCGCTAGCCGCGGTCGCGCCCGACGCGGCTTTGTGGCAGGGCGGGGCAATGGTTCCCTATGCCTGCCACCCGGCCCGCTCGCGCGGGCGGTTGCACCCCGAGCCGCCGTCGCGCCTGCGGGATGCCTTCGCCCGCGACCGCGACCGGCTGATCCATTCGACCGCCTTCCGCCGCCTGAAGGACAAGACCCAGGTGTTCGTGGCGCCCGAGGGCGACCATTTCCGGGTGCGGCTGACCCACAGCCTCGAGGTTGCCCAGATCGCCCGCACGCTTGCCCGCGTGCTCGCGGTGAACGAGGACCTGGCCGAGGTGGTGGCGCTCGGCCACGATGTCGGCCACCCGCCCTTCGGCCATTCCGGCGAGAAGGCGCTCGCAGGCGCCATGGCGGCGGTCGGCGGGTTTGACCACAATGGCCATGCGATCCGCGTCCTCAGCGCGATCGAGCTGCGGACACCGGCGTTCGCGGGGCTCAACCTGTCATGGGAAGTGCTGGAGGGGCTTGCCAAGCACAATGGCCCGGTGGAGGCGCCCGGCTGGGCGCTGGCCGAGGCCGATGCGGGTTTCGGGCTCGAACTCGCGACCTGGCCCGGGCTTGAGGCCCAGCTCGCAGCGCTTGCCGACGACATCGCCTACAATGCCCATGACCTTGACGATGCCGTGCGGGCGGGCCTTGTCGATGTCGAGGAGGCTGCCGCCGAAGTGCCGCTGGTCGATGAACTGTGGCGGCAGGTCAGGGGCGAATGGCCGGGGGAGAGCCGGCTGCGGATGCTGGTGCCGCAGCTGGTGCGCGAACTCATCGGGGCGATGGTGGACAGCCTTTTGGCCGAGACGCGCCAGCGGCTGAAGGCGCTGGCGCCCGAGTTTCCCGACGATATCCGCCGCGCCGGCGCTGCAACCGTCGGCTTTGCTGCCGGCTTCGAGGCGGAGCTGCGGCCGCTGCGGGCCTTTCTCAGGGCGCGGATGTACGAGGCGGCCACGGTCCAGCGGCTGCGCGGGCCAGCGGCCGAGATTGTCCGCGGGCTCCATGCGGCGCTGGCCGAAAGGCCGGACCGGCTTCCGGAGCGGTGGCGGGCGCTCCATGATGCAGCCGACCCGGCGCTCGCCGGCCGGGTGGTCGGGGACTTCATCGCCGGCATGACCGACCGCTATGCGATCCGGCTTCACCGGACGCTGACGGGCACGAGCCCGATGCCTGCCGAGGAGAGCCTGTTCTAGCGGGATCCGCACCGCGTGCGGCCGCCATCCCCGGCGCTGGCATGCCCTGCGCTGGCATGCCCTGCGCTGGTATGCCTCGCACTGGCGGCCGCTTCGCGCGCCGCCCTAGTTCCGCTGCACCTTGAGGAAGGGCGGGATGGTCACGCCGTCGTCGCTGCCAGCGGCCGGCTCCGGCGCGGGGGCGAGGGTTGGCTCGGGCTCGGCGGTGGACCTCGGCCTGCGCGAGCGGTTCATCATCCGCTCGAACAGGGTCGGCTTGCGCTGCTCCTCCGCTTCAACCGGAGCTGCGGGCGGGACCTCGGCAGCGGCGCGTTCGCCCCGGGCCTCGGGCTCGGGCAGCGGGAGCTCGACCACCCGGGGGGCTGCGGCCACCGTGACCGGCTCGGGCAGGTCGAGGATCTCGTCATCGTCCACCCCGGCCCTGGCGTCGATGGGCTTGAAGGGAGCCTCGGCCATGGCGGCCGCAGGGGTCGGCGCCGCGCTGCCGACGGGCTTTTGTGCCGCTGCGGCGGCGGCTGGCACGAGGTCGGGAGCCGGTGCGGGCGTCGTCGGCGGGCCGGCGAACGGTGGGGGG
>CALLWN010000079.1 GCA_938016505.1 uncultured Sphingomonadaceae bacterium | reverse complement strand
TTTCCGCATGGGCGAGTCCACCACAGGTGCGCGTGCAGGGAGCCCCGCGATGAAGATCCTCGTCCCCGTCAAGCGGGTGGTCGACTACAATGTGAAGGTCCGGGTCAAGCCGGACCAGAGCGGAGTCGAGCTCGCCAACGTCAAGATGAGCATGAACCCCTTCGACGAGATCGCGGTCGAGGAAGCCGTCCGCCTCAAGGAGAGGGGGGTCGCAACCGAGATCGTCGCCGTCTCGGTCGGCGTCCAGCAATGCCAGGAGACCATCAGGACCGCGCTCGCCATGGGCGCTGACCGGGGCATCCTTGTCCAGACCGATGTCACGACCGAGAGCCTCGCGGTCGCCAAGCTGCTGGCGAAGATCGTCGAGGAGGAGCAGCCGGGGCTCGTCATCCTCGGCAAGCAGGCGATCGACGATGACGCCAACCAGACCGGGCAGATGCTCGCCGCGCTGCTCGGCTGGCCGCAGGGCACCTTCGCCTCGAAGGTCGAGCCCGGCGACGGCCACATCGCCGTCACCCGCGAAGTCGACGGCGGCCTCGAGACGGTCGAGCTCAGGCTCCCGGCCATCGTCACCACCGACCTTCGCCTGAACGAGCCACGCTACGCCTCGCTCCCCAACATCATGAAGGCCAAGTCGAAGCCGATCGCGATGAAGACCCCGGCAGACTATGGGGTTGACGTCACCCCCCGGCTCGAGATCGTCAGGGTGACCGAGCCGCCGAAGCGCAGCGCCGGGATCAAGGTCAAGACCGTCGACGAACTCGTCGGCAAGCTGAAGGAAGCCGGCGCGATCGCCTGACGGTCGCGACCCCAGCCACGGCGCGATCGCCCGATGCGCCGCCCAGTCCACGGAGCACCCCATGAGCATCCTCGTCCTCGCCGAACATGACAACAGCCAGCTGAAGGACGCGACGCTCGCAGCCGTCACGGCCGCGCGTCAGCTCGCCGGCCATACCGGCGGCGATGTCCACCTCCTCGTCGCCGGCGAAAGCGCCGGCACCGTCGCCGAGGCGGCAGCGAAGGTGGAGGGCGTCGCCAGGGTGCTCCACGCCGACAGCCCAGCCTATGCCCACGCGCTTCCCGAGAACATCGCCCCGCTCGTCGCCGGGCTGATGGCCGGCTATGACGCCTTCGTCGCACCGGCCACCTCGCGCGGCAAGAACATCGCCCCGCGCGTTGCCGCCATGCTCGACGTCGCCCAGCTGTCCGACATCCTCTCGGTCGAGAGCGCAGACACCTTCACCCGCCCGATCTACGCCGGCAACGCCATTGCAACCGTCCGCTCGGCTGACGCAAAGAAGGTGATCACCGTGCGCGGCACCGCCTTCGCCAAGGCGGCCGCGACCGGCGGGGCAGCGCCGGTCGAGCCGGTCTCCGGTCCCGGCGATGCCGGCCTCTCGGCGTTCCGCGGCGCCGAGCTCACTGCCTCCGCGCGGCCCGAGCTCACCTCGGCCAAGATCATCGTCTCGGGCGGCCGCGCGCTCGGCTCGAGCGAAGCCTTCCACACCACCATCGAGCCGCTCGCCGACAAGCTCGGCGCTGCCGTCGGCGCCTCGCGCGCGGCAGTCGATGCCGGCTATGTCCCCAACGACTACCAGGTCGGCCAGACCGGCAAGATCGTGGCGCCGGAACTCTATGTCGCCGTCGGCATCTCGGGCGCGATCCAGCATCTCGCCGGCATGAAGGACTCCAAGATCATCGTCGCCATCAACAAGGACGAGGAGGCGCCCATCTTCCAGGTCGCCGACTTCGGCCTCGTCGGCGACCTGTTCCAGCTCGTCCCCGAACTCACCGCAAGGCTCTAGGGCCCGGCGCGCAGCAGAGGCAGGGGAGGGTGGCCGTGCGCAGCCTCCTCCTCCTCGCCCTGCTTCTGGCCTCGCCGGCAGCCGCCTGGGGCCCGACCGGCCATCGCATCACCGGCGCGCTCGCAGACCAGTATCTCGGCCCCAGGGCCCGCGCCGCGGTCCTCGAGATCCTCGGCACCGAGAGCCTCGCCGAGGCTTCGACCTGGCCCGACGAGATGCGCTCGGCGCCAGGCCTGTTCTGGCGGGTCACGGCCAGCCCCTGGCACTATGTCACCGTCCCCGACGGCAGGCGCTGGCGCGACCAGCCCCCGCCAGCGCAGGGCGATGCGCTCACCGCGCTCGACCGCTTCGCCGCAACGCTCCGCGACCCTGCCGCCAGCCGCGACGACAAGGCGCTCGCGCTCCGCTTCGCCATCCACATTGTCGGCGATCTCGCCCAGCCGCTCCACGTCGGCCGCCCCGGCGACCGCGGCGGCAACGATGTCAGGGTCCGCTTCTTCGGCCGCGAGACCAACCTTCACGCGGTCTGGGATGGCGACCTCATCGATCACGAGCGCCTGTCCTACAGCGAGTGGACGGCAAGGCTGCAGCGCCGCCTCACCCCCGACCAGCTCCGCTCATGGTCCAGCCCCGACCCGGAGCAATGGGTCGATGACGCGGTCGCGATCCGCGCCACCCTCTACCCGGCAGACCCCGAGCTGGCGTGGGACTATGTCTACGCCCAGCGCGCCACGCTCGAAGCCCAGCTCGCCAGGGGCGGGCTGCGCCTCGCCGCCTGGCTCAACCGCCTGTTCGACGCGCCCTGATCTCCGTCATTGACCGGTAACCATATCTCCACGCGCCTGTCATGATGCGGCGGCACACCAAGTGCAGGAGGGCTTTCCGTGATTCGTCATCTTCTCGCGTCCGCCGCGCTCGGTCTTGCTGCCGCCCCTGCGGCGGCCACCATCAGCTTCACAGGAGTCTGGGAAGTCGCCGGCAGCGCGACCGACCTTTCAGGCTTCGGCCCGGGCGCCAACGCCGGCCGCCTCAACCTCGGCTCCGATCTCTTCTTCGACCGCGCGACAGGCACCTTCTGGGGCCTTCCCGATCGCGGCCCCGGCGGTGGCGTCATCGATTTCGCCCCGCGGGTCCACCAGTTCGGCCTCCAGCTCTCCTCCACGGGCACCATCACCGGCTTCAACCTCCTGTCCACGGTCGTTCTTTCGCGTGATGGCCTGCCCTTCACCGGGCTCAACCCCCGCATCGCCACGGGCGACGCCGCCAACCTCGGCCGCTCGCTCGATGCCGAGGGCCTGGTCCGCCTCGCCAACGGCAATTTCCTCATCAACGACGAATATGGCCCGTCGCTCTACGAGTTCGCGCCCGACGGCAGCTTCATCCGCGCATTCCGCACACCCGGCAATCTCGTCCCGCGCCAGCCTGACGGAACGCCCAACTATGTCGACGGCCGCCCGACGATCAGCACCGGCCGCCAGGACAATCGCGGCTTCGAGGGGCTCACCATCTCCAACGACGGCAAGACCGTCATCGGCATCATGCAGGATCCGCTGGTGAACGAGGGCGCGCCCGATGGCCGCCGCAGCCGCAACCTTCGAATCGTCACCTACGACTACGCCACGGGCGAGCCGGGCGCCCAGTATATCTACCAGCTCGAGGCGCTGGCCGACATCAACGCCCGTGTCCCCGGCAACACCTTCGGCGCCAACTCGCAGGGGCGCAACATCGGCGTCTCCTCGATCACCATGCTGCCCAACGGCCTCCTGCTCGTGACGGAGCGCGACAACCGCGGCTATGGCATCGGCGATCCCACCGCAACGGGCCTGCCAGTGGCCAGCAAGCGGGTCTATCTCGTCAGCCTCGGCGGCGCGACCGATGTGTCGGCGATCGACCTCACCGGGACCAACAGCCTTCCCGACGGTGTCGTCCCGGTCGGCAAGATGCTCTACCTTGATGTCCACGCCGCGCTCGCCGAGGCCGGAGTCGCCGTCGGGGAGAAGATCGAGGGTCTCGCCCTCGGCCCCTGGGTCGATGGCGGCCTCTCCATGTTCCTCATCACCGACAACGACTTCTCGGTCACCCAGTCGGGCGGCGGCATCCAGTCCGACATCTGCACCAGCGGCCCGGGCGGCTTCTCGGTGCAGGTCGCGCTCAACAGCGCCTGCCCGGATGGAACCGCGCTCATCCCGACGTTCATCTACGGCTTCCGGCTGTCCGGGGATTCGCTCGCTGCCGTCGTGCCCGAGCCCGCCACCTGGGCCATGCTGATCGCCGGCTTCGGCCTCGTCGGGGGCATGGCGCGCCGCCGCCGCACCGGCGCCGCCTCCGCCTGAGCCGTTCGGCGCCCGTTCAGCACCGCTGCTCCACCCCGTCTCCCCGAAAGGGAGACGGCATGGAGTTTCAGTTCAACACGTCCAACAGCATCACCGGAGACGATGACGTCCGCGCCCGGATCGAGGCCGCGGTCCGCACCAGGCTCGACCGCATCGCCGATGATCTCACCCGGGTCGAACTCCACCTCTCCGATCCCGACGGCCGCCACCGGTCCGCGGCCGGCAAACGGGCGACGCTCGAGGCCCGCCCCCGCGGCCGCGATCCCATCACCGTCACCCACGATGCCAGAACGGTCGATCTCGCCGCCGCAGGCGCCGCCGACAAGCTCGTCCGCGCCTACGCCCGCGAGATCGGTCGCACCACCACGCGAAAGGGCCACTGACGCCCGGCTTGCCCATCGCGCCCCGCTTGGCTAGCCCCGCGTGCAAACCGGTCGAGGGGACAGGCGCATGAAGGTCGGGGTCATCGGTGCGGGCATCATGGGGTCGGGCATCGCCCAGGTCGCGGCTGCCGCCGGCCACGCCGTCACGCTGACCGACATCGCCCTCGACCGTGCCGAAGCCGGCAAGGCCGCAATCGAAAGGGCGCTCGCCCGCCAGGTCGGCAAGGGGAGCCTCGAGCCCGCCGCAGCCGAGGCGCTCCTCGCCCGGATCACTGCCGCCGGAGACACGGGGCCGCTCGCCGACGCCGATTTCGTGATCGAGGCCGCGACCGAGAATGAGGGCCTCAAGCAGAAGATCTTTGCCTCCCTCGCGCTCGCCCCCCACGCCGTGCTGGCCACCAACACCTCGTCCATCTCGATCACCATGCTCGCGGCCGCGACCGATCGGCCCGACCGCTTCGTGGGTCTCCACTTCTTCAATCCCGTGCCCGTGATGAAGCTGGTCGAGATCATCCCGGGTCTCGCCACCTCGGCCGAAACCGGGGCCGCTGCCCGCACGCTGGTCGAGGGCTTCGGCAAGACCGCGATCGTCTCGGCCGATTCGCCGTCCTTCATCGTCAACCGCGTGCTGTGTCCCATGATGAACGAGGCGATCTTCGCGCTCGGCGAGGGCGTCGGCTCGGTCGAGGACATCGACACCGGCCTGCGCCTCGGCGCCAACCACCCGATGGGCCCGCTCACCCTCGCCGACTTCGTCGGGCTCGACACGCTGCACGCCATCATGCTTGTCATGCAGAAGGCCACCGGCGATCCAAAGTATCGCCCGGCCCCGCTGCTCACCAAATATGTCGAGGCCGGCTGGTACGGCCGCAAGTCGGGCCGCGGCTTCTACGACTATTCCGGCGAGAAGCCCGTCCCGACCCGCTGAGACCACCGCGGGGCCCGTCCGGTCAGCCCTCCACCCGGCTTTCGTCGCACAGCGTCCGGCGGAACAGCCGGCCATCGCGGAACCAGTGCCAGGTCCGCGCCCGGTGGGTCCCGGTTGCGCCGAGGATGATCGTCTCGATGAAGTGCGCGCCGGGCTCGTCCTTGCGGGTCAGGTTCAGCAGGATCACATCATCGCGAGTCTGCCACGCATAGCCGTGGAAGGTCTCGACATCCCACCACAGCCGATCCCCCTCCAGCCGGCCCGGAAGCACGCTGGTCCGCACCCGCCCGTCCGCCCATTTGAACCTGTTGTGCTGGACATAGGCATGGGGCCCGTCCTCGGGAAACCGGCAGGCGACCTCCGTCTCGTGCGCGTCCTCGAGCCGGCCGTCGGGGCCGAAATGCCGGTAGACCCCGCGCCAGGTCCCTTCGTGCCGCAGCAGGGCCGGCATCGCCCGCGCCAGCAGGGCGCGGTTGCCTCGGTCCCGATCAGCCATGCCCGCTCGCTGCCGCAACCCGCCGCCTGCTAGAAGCGCAGGCTCCCCTCGATCCCGACCAGCCGCCGCGCCCCCGGTGACAGGAACGAGCCGCCGAACTCGATCGCCGGGATGACCTCGGCGAGATAGCGCTTGTCGGTCAGATTCTCGGCGAAGCCGACAATCGACCAGCGGTCGGTCTCGAACCCGGCGCGCAGGCTCATCACGCCAAAGGCGTCGCGCCGCGCGATCGTGTAGTCGGCGTCGCCGACAAAGGCCGGCAGCCCCAGCGCCGAACCGGGCAGCAGCCCCGAGAACAGCGTCGGCTTCACCTGCGCCTGCACGGTGTGGAACCAGGTCGGCCCGGTCAGCCGCCAGTCGAACCGCACCAGCCCAGCCAGCCCGCGCGCGCCGATCGGCTGGCGCAACTGGGTGCCGAGGTTCACCGTGTAGTCGGCCGTGTAAGGGGATTTGTTCCCCACCGTGTCGGGCCGTGAACTGTTGGCGCGAATCTCGCTCCCGGTCACGTTCGCCGAGCCGAACACGGTCCAGCCGTCGCGCACCTGCGCCGAGAGATTCACTTCCCCGCCATAGAGCCGCACCTTGTCGATGTTGGAGACCACCCGCAGCAGCCCAAACCCGCCCACGAAGAACTCGAAGAACTGCATGTCGGTCACGTTGGTGAAATAGCCGGCGACGTCATAACTGACCCGGCCGCCGAAGAGTGAACCCTTGACCCCGGCCTCGACCGCATTCGAGGTCTCCTTGTCATACTGGTCGCGGATTGAAACATTTGCGCCAATGAACTGGACGAAATTCTGGTCGACGATCGCCGCCGACCCCTGGTTGTTGAACCCACCCGACTTGAAGCCGATTCCCCAGTTGGCATAGATGTTGGTGGCGCTGTTCGGCCGGTAGCTCAGCGTCACCTTGGGTTGCACCTGCGACCAGCTGTTCGACTGTTCCTGGAGCGGGCCGAAGGCCTGGCCGGGGTTGATCGGTCCGCCCGTGAACGGGTCGGGCACGTTCGGCACCAGCGGGATCGCCCGGCGCTTCTCGATGTCGTAGCGCAGCGCCGCACCGGCCGTGAACCGATCGGAGGCCTTCCAGTCGGCCCCGCCGAACACGGCATAGACATTGGTGCGGAAATTGTCGGCCAGAAGCTGCGAGGTCGGGTTCGCCGTCCCCGGCGCATTGTAGATCGCCTTGATCACCCCGGCACCCGTGTCGCCGGCGAGGTTGATGGCAACCGTCCGGTCGATGTGAAGATAGTAGAAGCCCGCCTGCCACGAGAGCGGGCTGTCGGTGTTGGACACCAGCCGGATCTCGGCGCTCACATCCTCCTGGTCGCGCTTCTGATACTGGGTCCCGTCGCACGTGGTCGGCGAATAGGGCCCGAAGGTCGAACCATTGGCCGGCGCGAAGATGAACGGCACCGGGATCTGGCCGATGAAGGCCGGCGGGTTGAGCGGGTAGCCGGTGAGCGCCGCGGTCGAGGCGAAGCAGGCGTTGACCGTCGCGGCCCCTGCCGGGTTTGCCGCCGAAATGTAGCGGGCAAAGTCGGCCGAGGTGCCGTCGGCGACAAGATCCTGCTTCACATTCGAATAGAGCGCCCACGCCACCAGCCTGACCGGCCCGAAGTCATGATCCACCTTGCCCGAGAATTCGAACGTGTCCTGGGCGTTGGTTGGCCGGATGTTCGAGTAGAAGTCGAACCGGTGGGCGTTGACATCCTCGAAGAAGGCCGGGTTGGCGCCAGCAAAATTGGGCAGGTGAAAGGCGGCGTTGAACGCG
>CALLWN010000078.1 GCA_938016505.1 uncultured Sphingomonadaceae bacterium | reverse complement strand
GCCGGCGCCGCAGCGGTCGAGCGCCTCGTGCATGGCGGCGATGACCGCCGGATGCTGGCCCATGCCGAGATAGTCGTTGGAGCACCACACCGTGACCTTCTGCTGGCCGGCGGCGGTGTGGCGGGTAGCCTGCGGGAAGGCGCCGCGGTGGCGCTCGAGATCGGCGAAGACGCGGTAGCGCCCTTCTTCCTTGAGGCCCTCGATCCCGGCCGCGAAGAAGGCTTCGTAGTCCATTCTCACTGTCCTTCCCGATCAGTCATGTTGAGGCGGGGCATTGCCCATTTCCAGAGGTCGGCATCGCGCACCGGCAGCATCATGACCAGATGCTCGACGAGGCCGAGGAACGCGAGTGTGAACAACAGCGCAGCCCCGGTCTCGCCGAGCCTGCCGCCCAGATGGAGAAGGAGCGCAACCGATGCAAGCAGCGACACCGGGAACAGAAGGTTGGTCGGCGCCACCCGGAAATGCGATTTCAGATAGGCGAGGTGGGGCGGCAGCAGCTCGGCCGAGAGGTTCGGCACGCCGAGGAAGATGTTGAGCTTGGTGGAGAGGCGCATTGCGAACAGGAGCGCGAAGGTGAGCGTGCCCACCTGGTTGGGCGCGCCCCAGGTCATGGCAGCCATGCCGGCAAGCGTGAGCGCGAGCGCGATCTCATGGTGGATGAGGGTGGCGGCCGAGGCCCGGAACCGGCGCCAGCCGTGCGCCCCCGGATCGAGCGGGGCGCGGTTGGGGCCGGTGACGAAGCCCATGAGAAAGCTCATCTCGTGCCAGCCCCAGATGACGATGGCCGAAGCGAAGCCGAGGTAGGCAGCAGCCGGGCCGGCTTCGTTGGCGGCGACGAGATGGCCGCAGAAGGCGGCAGCAGCGGCCGGGATCGCCGCCACGATGGCGCCCTGGTGCAGCTCGCGCGGGAGACGGTTGAGCCACAGGATCCCGCCGGTGGAGAAGAACCACACCAGCGTCACGAACAGGGCTGCGAGGAGGAAATCCGCCATCGGTGTCACCAGGCTGGCTGGAGCCTTGTGGTCTCGGGAAGGGCGTGGGTCTTGACCGGCACGAGGTAGAGCCGGGCGAAGGCGGCAACGGCGCGCAGCGCGTGCCACCTGGCCGAGAGCCAGCCGCCGATGCCGCCGCGGGCGCTTGCCTCCTCCATTGCGTCGGCGGCGCGGCGCAGCTGCTCCATCGCCTCGCGGAAGGCCGGTGCATCGAGGTCGATCTCGACCGGGAAGACCTGACGGGTGATGGCGCTGCAGATGCGGAACACCCGGTAGTCATAATCGGTCGGGTCGAGGCCGAGTGCGGCGTGGAACACCGGGCGGCGGTGGTCGCGGACATACATCGTCGCGTAGACCGAGAGCAGGAAGAAGCGGATCCACAGCCGGTTGCGGCCGCGGAGCAGCTTCGGGTCGGCGCGCATGAGCAGCGCGAAGGCTTCGCCGTGGCGGAACTCGTCGTTGCACCACTGCTCGAACCAGTCGAAGATCGGATGGAAGCGCAGCTCGGGGTGTTTCTGGAGCTGGCGGAAGATGGTGATGTAGCGCGAATAGCCGATCTTCTCGGAGAGATAGACGGCATAGAAGATGAACTTGGGCGCGAAGTGGGTGTATTTCTTGGCCTTGGTGAGGAAGGAGAGATCGACCCCGATCCCGGCGTCTTTCAAGGTATGGTTGATGAAGCCGGCGTGGCGGCTCTCGTCGCGCGAGAGCAGCTTGAAGAGGGTGCGGACATCCGCGTTGTTCGTGCGCCGCGCGATCTCGGCATAGAGCACGCAGCCGGAGAATTCGGCGGTGAGGGAGGAGACGAGGAAGTCGATGAACTCGGCCTTGAGGTCGGCGGGGAGCCCGTCGAGGATGCCTTCGAAGCTGGCGTCGCGGCGGAAGTGGCGCCGGTTGGGATCGGCCTGCATCTCGGCGATGAGCGCGTCCCATTCGCGCCGGACGCTCGAGACATCGATCCGGTCGAGGGCGTCGAAATCGGTGGTGTAGAAGCGCGGCGAGAGCACCGTGTCGGCCTTCGCCATTTCGAGGGTCTCGTCCGGGCTGTGGGGGATGGCGTGAACGTTCATGACAGTCTCCCGGGAGTGAAGCTCACTTCGTAGAGCTCGCGAAGGTCGAAATGGGCGGCAAGGCGGGTCCAGGCGCGGACCAGCGCCGAGGCACGCTCGATCGTTGCTGGCCGGTCGAGAACGAGGCGGCTGTTGAGCGGCACGGTGATGGGCGCGCCATGGACGCGGACGCGGTCGCCGGGGTTGATGGCGATGCCGTCGGCGAGCTCGACATGGGCGTGGAACGCCTCGTCGGACTGCTCGATCTCGATGTGCGCGACCGAGTGGATCCGGCTGGGGTAGAGGAGGCTCATGCGCCCTCCCCTGCCATCCCGGCGGCGCCGGGGAGCAGCCGCCAGAAGGCCCTGCGGTTGTCGGCGCCGAAGCTGTCGAGCTCGACGGTGCGGCCGGTCGCCAGATCCTCAAGGCTGAGCCGGCCATCGGCCCAGAGCCTGAGCTGGTAGGGAGCCTCTGGCCCGACATGCTTCATGCGCCGCTCGCGCGACATCGAGCGGATGACGCCGCGGACGAAGCCTTCGTTCGAGCCGGCGGCGACGCTGGCGAACGGGGCCTGCGCGGCCTTGCCATCGAAGATGCCGAGCGAGCCGTCGGGGAGGTCGCGGAAGACGAGTGTGCGCTCGGCCACGACCGGGACGCCGGCGGCGGCGCGGACCTTGCTTGCCGGCTGGGGCCGCTCCATGAGGCCGAGCGCGACGCTGCCGGTGAGCGCGAAGGTGACGGCGACCATCGCGGCGATGCCCCAGAGGACAGGCTTCGGGATCGGGCGTTCCACGTGGGCGCTCATGCCGGCACGCCCCGGGCTTCGGGCACCGCCGCGGCGCCGGGCGCATCGATGGGAAGGCGCCGTCCGCCCGGCACGGCCTCGGCCATGGCGCGGGCGAGGATCTCGGCGGGGGTGCGGGCATCGGCGAGCGCGCGGAGCATCGGTTCCGGCCGGGCGAGACGCCAGGGCCGGACGTTTGGCCAGAGCAGGAAATAGCCGGCCCGCTCGTCGGGAACGGTTGCGAGCGCGATGTCACCCGACCCGTCGGCGGCGGCGTTGAGGCGGGCGGTCTCGATCGCGACCATCGGCAGGTTGACGCACATGGGGACGGCAACGCCGAACCGCATCACCACCCGGCGGTTGGTGATGGTGTAGAGGGTCGAGCGGGCCATGAGCCAGGCGAACAG
>CALLWN010000077.1 GCA_938016505.1 uncultured Sphingomonadaceae bacterium | reverse complement strand
CCAGACGCTTCGCGGTGTGGCGGATGTGCTTGAGGATGCGCGCGTCGAGCGTCGCTTCCCGGGTATGCTGCTCCATGATGCTTCGCCGTCGATCGAGGACGGGCTCGCGGCCCGATCGATCGCGACCGGCGAAATTTCACCCGGGAGGCAGCGGTGGCACGGGCCGGCATGGGGCTTCTGCGGAGAAGCCCAGGTGTTTCATGGCGCCGTCAGCGGAAAAAAAGGTGCAGATGGCGGGAGAGCGGCCGGTGAAAATTCACCGGCGCCGTCGTTCCGCCAGGTCCCGCAGCCATTGCTCACGCTCGCGCTTTGGGCGCTCATCACGCGCGACGAAGGCCGCCACGTAAGCCTGCTGGCTCGCGTCCCAGATGATGGGATCTGCCTCCATCCGAAAGGTGTCCTGCAGGTGGCGGGAAAGGGCTTCCTTCTGCTTCCGCACGCGCGGCGCAACGGTGCTGCTGTCGATCTTCAGGACGCCGCCGTTCATCGCCAGCAACAGGAAGAAGGTCCAGGCGGCGACTGGCTTCGCGTTCTTGGCGCTGCGCATGTCGAACTCGCCGGGATCCATCTGCCGTGAGACACCGGGGGCCGTGCAGATGACGGTCTCGGTGCTGGTGCAGCGCAGCATCACCTGTGCCCAGGTCGTGCCCGGCGGAAGGGCGACGCGCGGACCGGCCGGCGCAGCTCCGAGGCGGGCCTCGAGCGCCGCACGCACATCGTGGAGCAGGACATCAACAGGCTGGGCAAGCCGCAGCCCGCCGCCGTGCTCAATGAGAATGATGTCGCTGAGCGACAGCACCTGGTGTCCCTGCTCTGACAGGCGGGTGCGCAGCGACGTCGGCAGAGATGCCGCGGTCGGTACCAGCAGGACCGCGCGCTCCCTACCGAGCCCGCCTTCGCGGAGCTCGTCGAACTGGACGCCACCTATCGGACCGGGCACGAGGAGCATCACCGAGGCGGCGACGCCAGCGGCGATGGCGTGCTCACCCAGCCGGACGACACGGCTGGACGTCGGAGGCGCGGCGGCAATCTGGACTTCGAACGCCGCGGCCAGCGCCTGCCGCAGGCGGACGAAGTCCACCTGCAGCACATCGGTGTCCTCGGGCTGCAGGTCGAGCGGATTGCATCGCCCCGTCGCGGACCGGCACACGGCGCGTAGCACCCCGCCTGGCGTCCTGATCACCGCGCGCGGACAGCCCTCGCCGCCCGGGGAGGGACAGTCGATCGCCGTGACCCGGCGTCCCGTCGCGCGCAGGAACCTCTGCGCTACGGAGAACTCCGCACCCAAGCGGGCCGTCCAGTCGCGCCGATCGATCGCAGCGCCAGGTACGGCATCAAGCGCGTTCCAGAACAGCGGTAGCGGCTTCATCGTCATCGACACCCCGATCCGAAAGGATGAAGCCGCGTGCGCGCAGCCAGCGCTCGATGAGCTCACTGTCGTCATTGCGCTCATAGCGCGCGATTCCTGGGGGCCGGATGGTGACGGACCGCTCCTTCTCCGAGTCCTCGAACGCCACCTTGAAGGTGGCGCTGTTCAGCCTCCCGCCCGCCAGGCTGCGGATATTGCGGGCGGCCAGGGCCGCGAAGACGTCCTCGGCCTTCCGGGTCTCCATCTCGCGATACACGCCGCCATAGTAGCGACGGTATTCGACGAGCCGCACGGCCTTGATGCCGTCGACATCCTCGACGTTCAGCGCCTCCGGGCCGTCCGCGATGAGGGGATCGAGGGTGAACCGCCCGGCAGTCTGGAAATGCTCCTCGCCGGAAAACAGGTGGTGGCCAAGGGTACGCAGGTAGAGGTTCCGCTCGCCCTTCGTGTTGGCATGCACCCCGATATCGCCACTGCGCTCATCGTAGATCAGCACGTCGTGGCGCTGCGGCCGATAGAACTCGGTCCCGACCCCGCCGTCATCCTTCTGGCTGGCTTCCCGGCGCATCGGCAGCCCGTGCCGCACCAGGATCCAGGTCATCGGAGAATGCCCGATGACGAACATCCGGCAGCCGCGCCCGCGCCGGTGGCTCTCGAACCAGTCGTCGAGCTCGCTCTCGAGGCGCTGGCGCAGCTCGGTGTCGATGGCAGGGAACGCGCCGCGGACCGGGTTCGTTGGCCCGAAATACTCGAAGTTCTGCTGACGCATGGCAATCGATTCAGCATGGTGGGCGCGGACCACGTCGGGCGCGGCGCGCCAAACGTCGATGGCCAAGTCGATGGGCGTCGCCTCAGAGTCGTCGGCCACCGCCAAGCCGCGCGCACGTACGGCAGCGAGGAGCTGGTCCATGTCCTCCGCGCCGGCGGTCTCGTGCACATAGTAGAGGGCATCGACCATGTCGGCCGGCGTCGCCGCGTCCGGGCGCATCAGGATGTCGGCGAGCCCGGCGAAGTCGATCTCGGCGAGCGGCGACGAGGGGAACTCGAAGCCGCGGCCGCGGAAGTAGTCGCACCAGGGCGCCATGAACGCCGCGAGTCGCGCCGGCGCGATGGCGCGCAGGCGGTCAGGGTCGGCGAACTTCTTGGGGTTGAATGACGCCATGGGGGTCTGCCGGGCTGGGGGGCGCCGAAGATGACGCAGGCGTAAGCATAGGAAATGTTCCTATTTCGTTCAAGCCTGCGGTTGATGGGCCCCGACAGATCTCGCGGCATCCGAGTAGGTGCGAAGGGTGCCTCGAACCCTGACCGAGATCCTGCGATTGCCCGTGCCGCCGTCCACCAACCCGCACCTCCCGCCCCACCTCGGCGAGG
>CALLWN010000076.1 GCA_938016505.1 uncultured Sphingomonadaceae bacterium | reverse complement strand
GCCTCCTGTCAGGCGGTACCGGTGTGGCCGATGCCGACTATGTCCGCCCCGCGCTTGCGGCCGCAAGCCTGTCGCTCGTCGCCTTCCTCGGAATCCTCTTGTTCCTGCCCGAAAGCCGCCCTGCTGGGCGGCGCCAGCGGCCGCCGCCGCCGCGCCCCTCGCTCCGCCGCCGCCAGGGTCTTTCCGCGATCCTGTTCGTCGGGTTCCTCGTGACCCTGTTCATCGCCGCGCGAGAGGCAATCCTGGCGGTCTGGGCGCATGACCGCCACGGCCTCGGCCCGCCCGCCATCGGCCTCCTGCTCGGTGCCAGCGGCGCGACCGTGGTGGCAGTCCAGTTCCTTGCCGCGGGCTGGCTTGCGCTTCGCTTCGGCTCCTTCCGCCTGGTCCAGGCCGCACTCGTCCTGTTCGCCCTCGGTTGGCTGTTGCTGCTTGCCGCGCCCGGCCTGCCCCTGCTGTTCGGCGCGATGGTGGTGGGCGCGGTTGCCACCGCGCTGTTCCAGACCAACATGCAGAACCTGCTCGCCGACCTTGCCCCGCCCGAGGAGCGCGGCGGCGCGACCGGACTGTTCCAGTCGGCCTCGGCGCTGGCCCGCTTCGCCGGCCAGGGCGGCGCTGGGAGCCTCTATGTGGCCCTCGGACCCTCGGCGCCCTTTCTGCTCGGCGCGCTCGCCATGCTCCCTGCGACACTGGTGCTTCTTGCGCTGCGCCGGCGGCTCCCGATGCGCGACGGGACGGGGGCAGGCGGGCAGGGCGCATGAGCACAGGATGGGCGGGTTGTATCGTCAGGAGAAGAGCGGAGCCGGAAGGCGGTGACAGGATGAGGCGCAGAGGATTGCCGACATGAGGCTGCTGTCCTTCATTCTCGGCCGCGCTGCGGTCGCGCTTCTGACCATCCTGGTCATCGTCACGGCCGCCTTCTTCCTGACACGGCTCGCGCCGGGTGGCCCCTTTGATGCCGAGGTGGACCTCGACCCGCTGGTCCGCGCCAACCTTGAGCGCACCTACGGGCTCGACCAGCCCATCGGCATCCAGTACCGCCGCTACCTTGGCGCGCTCGCTGCGGGCGATCTCGGCCCGTCGACAACCTATCCAGATCGCGGCGTCTCCGAACTCATCGCCGATGGTCTTCCGGTCTCGCTGCGCATCGGCCTTGCCGCGCTGGCGATTGCAACCGCAGCCGGCATGGCGGCGGGCATCTTCGCCGCCCGCAACCGGAACCGCCCGGTCGATGCCCTCGTCATGGGCGTGGCCTCGCTCGGGGTTGCGCTGCCTGCCTTCGTCGTGGCGCCGTTCCTGACCCTTCTCTTCGGCATCTACCTCTCCTGGCTTCCCGTCGCCGGCTGGGGCGACGGCAGTCTGCGCCATTGGGTGCTTCCGGTGGTCTCGCTCGCGCTGCCCCAGGTTGCAGCGATTGCCCGGCTCACCCGTGGCGCGATGCTCGAGACGCTGTCGGCCGATTTCGTCCGCACCGCACGGGCCAAGGGCCTGCCCGAGCGCCGGGTGATCAGCGCCCACGTGCTCCCCGCCGCCGTGCTTCCGGTCGTGAGCTACCTTGGCCCGGCGATCGCCGGAGTCCTCACCGGGTCCGTCATCGTCGAGCAGATCTTCGCCCTGCCCGGCCTCGGGCGCTTCTTCGTCCAGGGCGCGATCAACCGCGACTATGGTCTCGTGCTCGGCATCGTCATCCTCTACGCAAGCGCTCTCATCCTGCTCAACCTCCTCGTCGATCTCGCCTACGGGTGGCTCGACCCGCGAACGAGGACCGGCCGGTGAGCGAACGGGCCATGACCGGAGCGCAGACCCGGCGCGGGCCCGTCGCCCTCGCCGCCGCGCGTTTCGCCGCCAACCGCCAGGCGATGGCCGGGGTCGTCTGCCTCCTCCTCATCGCGCTTCTCGCCATCATCGTCCCCCTCGTCTGGCCCCACGGGATCGAGGAGGCCTCGCTCGACCGGATCGCCCAGCCGCCCTCGCTCGCCGACTTCCACTGGTTCGGCACCGACGCCAACGGCCGCGACCTCTTCGTGCGCGCCTTCTACGGCGGCAGGATCTCGCTTGCCGTCGGCCTCGTCGCGACTGTAATCGCGCTCGTCATCGGGGTCGCCTGGGGCGCGACCGCAGGGTATCTCGGCGGGACCGTCGATCTCGTCATGATGCGGGTCGTCGATGTCCTCTATGCCCTCCCGCTCCTGTTCCTCATCATCGTGCTGGTCACCGTCTTCGGCAACAACATCATCCTCATTTTCGCTGCCATCGGCGCGGTCGAGTGGCTCACCATGGCGCGGATCGTGCGCGGCCAGGCGATCGCGCTGCGCAACCGCGAGTTCATCGAGTCGGCCCGCGCGATCGACCTTCCCCCGGGCCGGATCCTCGCGCGCTACATCATTCCCAATGCGATCGGCCCGGTCATTGTCTACGCAACCCTTCTCATTCCCATCAACATCATCATCGAGAGCGCGCTCAGCTTCCTCGGCCTCGGCGTGCAGGAGCCGCTCACCTCCTGGGGGCTCCTCATCAGCCAGGGTGCCGCCCAGATCGACAGCGCGCCCTGGCTCCTCGGCTTTCCGGCGATCCTTCTCGTGCTCACCATGCTCAGCTTCAACTTCATCGGCGATGGCCTTCGCGATGCGCTCGATCCCGGAGCACGCGGCTGATGCTTCTCGAAGTCTCCGGCCTCAGGGTCGCCTATCCCGCCCGGGGCGGCGAGGTTGCCGTGGTGCGCGGGGTCGACCTCGCCGTCGCACCCGGCGAGTGCCTTGGCATTGTCGGCGAATCCGGCTCGGGCAAGAGCCAGACGATGCTGGCAATCCTCGGGCTTGCCGGGCCGGGCGCGCGGGTCTCGGGCTCGGCCATCTTCGCCGGCGAGGAGCTCGTGGGCATGCCACAGAGCCGGCTGCAGGGGCTGCGCGGCGACCGCATCGGCCTCGTCTTCCAGGACAGCATCACCGGACTCACTCCACACATGCGGATCGGCGACCAGCTCGCCGAAGTGCTGGTCGTCCATCGCGGCGCCAGCCCCGGGGCCGCCCGCGCCGAGGCGCTCCAGATGCTCGAGGTCCTGCAGATTCCGGAGCCCGCATACCGCCTCGGCCAATATCCCCACGAGCTGTCGGGCGGCATGCGCCAGCGGGTCATGATCGCCATGGCGCTGCTGTGCCGGCCGGCACTGCTCATCGCCGACGAGCCGACGACCGCGCTCGATACGACGGTCCAGGCCGCCATCCTGCGCAGCTTCGCCAAGCTCAAGGCCCATGCCGGCACTGCGCTGGTGCTGATCTCGCATGATCTCGGCGTCGTCGCCGGCCTCGCCGACCGGGTCGCGGTCATGTACGCTGGCCGCATTGTCGAGAGTGCGCCGGCCGAACAGCTGTTTGCCACCCCGCGCCACCCCTACACCAAGGGTCTTCTCGCCTCGATGCCGCGGCTTGACGGACCGCCGGGCGGTCCGCTTCCGGCGATCGAGGGCCAGCCGCCCGACCCCGCCGCAGTGGCCGACACCGGCTGCGCGTTCGCACCGCGCTGCGGGATCGCCCGCCCGGCCTGCATGGCCGACCTGCCGCAGCCAGCCGCGGTCGGTCCGGCGCACCGGGTCGCCTGCCACGCCGTGGAGCCGGCATGAGCGCGCCCCTGCTCGAGCTCCGCGCCGCAGCGGTCGAATACACGGTGCGCCGCGGCCTTGTCGGGCGCCGTCGGCTGCAGGCGCTCGCCCCGACCGACATGACCGTCGACGCCGGGGACAGCATCGGGATCGTCGGCGAGTCAGGGTGCGGCAAGTCGACCCTCGCCCGGGTCGCGACCGCGCTCGTCGCGCCCACCGATGGCCGGGTGCTGTGGCGCGGGCGCGACCTTGACAGCCTCGACCGTGACGGCCGGCGGGCGTTCCGGCGCTCGGTCCAGATCAGCTTCCAGAACCCGCTCGCCAGCCTCAACCCGCGGCTGAGCGTCGGCGCGCTGCTCGCCGAGCCGCTGGAA
>CALLWN010000075.1 GCA_938016505.1 uncultured Sphingomonadaceae bacterium | reverse complement strand
CGGAATCGCGCAGCTGCCGGGGGGGGCGTCACCGGGGGCGCCGGCTTCGGTTCGGGACGCGGTTCGGGCCGAGGTGTCAGCACCTTGACCGGTGTGTCGGAATAGATCGGGCGCGGCGGGGGCGGGACGACCGGCTTGGCGACCGTTGCCGGCGGCGCGCCAACGGCCGGATCAGCACCGACAAGCTCGGGTTCAGGCGCGGGCGCAGGCGCGGGCGCGGGCGCCGGCGCCTGGGTGGGAGCGGGAGATGCAACCGCCGGCTCCTGGTCTCCAGGCCGACGGAACACCCGCGCCCTCTTGGTTTCCACCAGCACCTTGTGCGTACGGCCGTGGCTGAAGCTCTGCTTGACCTCGCTCACCTCGGTCTTCTTGAGACCAAGCGCCGGGCGAAGCCCCAGTTTCGGCTTTTCGTCGTCGCTCATTCCGATCCTTCATTCTCGTGTGCGGCGCACGCTGCGGCGGTCTGAAGCCGAATGACGCGTTCATCCCCACGTCCGGCACCCACGGGTTTGGCAGTCACCTGCCACGCCGGAAAATGCATGAAGGCAAGAAGCCGTGCGAGGTCAGCCATGACCCGCACTGCTGTCCTGCCATCCGTGATGCCGACGTGCACCATATTGTCACGACCGAGCGCGCGGGACAAGCGTTCCCGCCCGAGCGGAAGCTGGACGGCGCGCGATTCCGGCCCGCCCCCGGCGCGCAGCGCCTGGTCGAGCCTTGCCACTCCGTCGGCGGCTGCGTCGGCGGCATGGAGCAGGAGGCGAAGCCGCCCTGCCCGCGCCTCGGCGACGATCTTCTCCGAGCCGAACAGGAGCCTGCCGGCACGGCGCTCGAGTCCGAGCCTGTCGAGCAGGCGCCGTTCGAGCCCCTCGCCGATTCGCGCCGGAAGATCCGCGGGCACGCGCGGCGGGGGCCGCCGCCACGCCCGCGCCAGCGCGCGTGCCAGTGTTCCGCGCGCCACGGCCTCGGTCAGAAGCGTCCCGTCCGCGACAACCCAGGCGCCGCGACCGCCGAGCCGGGCACCGAGGTCAGGCCAGACCGCGCCATCCGGTCCTTCGGCCAGCCGGATCAGCGTCTCCGCACGGCCGCGCCGACCAGTGAGGATGCACCGCCGTTCCGGACCGCGGTCCGGAGGACTCAGGCCGCCAGGATCCGAACCTGCGTGCGGGCTGGCCGTCTCGCGATCGACGGGCGCCTCATGGACGGGCTCGCGCATCTGCGCCTCCCACAAGGCAGAGGTGCCCGCTCACGCGGCATCCTCGGCGAACCAGTGGGCGCGGGCAGCCATGATGATGGCGTTGCCCTGCTCCTGCGAAAGGCCGAAGGATGCGAGCACGCCTGCCGGAATCTCGCGGCGCTTGTCGCCGCGCCCGATCAGTTCGTCGGTCGACAGATCGGCGAGATCGTCGAGGGTGCGGATACCCTTTGCGCCCAGGCGCACCAGCATCGCCTCGGTCAGATGGGGAAGCTCGGCCAGCGCGTCATCCACGCCGAGCGCCCGGCGCTGCTCGCGAAGTGCAGCTTCGCGCCGCTCGATGGCTTCCTCGGCACGCCGCTGGAGCTCGGCCGCAGTCTCCTCGTCGAGCCCCTCGATCGCGGCAATTTCCTCCTGCTCGACGAAGGCGACCTCCTCGAGACTGGTGAAGCCCTCGGCCACAAGCAGCTGGGCCAGCGTCTCGTCGAGGTCGAGCTCGCGCTCGAACAGCTCGGACCGCTCGACAAATTCCCTCTGCCGCTTCTCGCTCTCGGCCGCCTCGGTCATGATGTCGATCTGGTGACCGGTGAGCTGGCCGGCGAGGCGGACATTCTGGCCGCGCCGGCCGATGGCGAGGCTGAGCTGGTCATCGGGGACAACGACCTCGAGCCGGCTTTCGTCCTCGTCGATGACAACCTTGGAGACCTGTGCGGGCTGGAGCGCGTTGACGACGAAGGTGGCGGTGTCGGGCGACCAGGGGATGATGTCGATCTTCTCGCCGGCAAGCTCCTGCACCACGGCCTGGACGCGGCTGCCGCGCATCCCGACGCATGCGCCCACCGGGTCGATCGAGCTGTCGCGGCTGATGACGGCGATCTTGGCGCGGCTCCCGGGATCGCGGGCGCAGGCCTTGATCTCGATCACGCCGTCATAGATTTCCGGCACTTCCTGGGCGAACAGCTTCTTCATGAACTCCGGATGGGCGCGCGAGAGGAAGATCTGCGGGCCGCGGTTCTCGCGGCGGACCGACATGATGTAGGAGCGAACCCGGTCGCCGACGCGCAACACCTCGCGCGGGATCTGCTGGTCTCGGCGGATCACGCCCTCGGCCCGGCCGAGATCGACGACGATGTGACCGAACTCGACCCGTTTCACCACACCCGTGATGATTTCGCCCTCGCGGTCCTTGTATTCCTCATACTGCCGCTCGCGCTCGGCATCGCGCACCTTGGAAACGATGACCTGCTTTGCCGCCTGCGCCGCGATCCGGCCGAACTCGATCGGCGGCAAGGGGTCGATCACGAAATGACCGATTTCGGCCGCGGGGTCTTTCGCCCGGGCGTCGGCAAGCGTGATCTGCTTGAAATGGTCATCGACCTCTTCGACGACCTCCAGCACCCGCCACAGCCGGAGGTCGCCGCCGCGCGGGTCGATCTTGGCACGGATATCATTCTCCGCCCCGTAGCGGGCC
>CALLWN010000074.1 GCA_938016505.1 uncultured Sphingomonadaceae bacterium | reverse complement strand
GCTGTGTGGTACATGACGCCACAGAACATGATCTTCCCAGATATTATAATCGAAATCGGTACCATCAAGCCATGTGTGAAAAAACGGATCAACGGACCGGTCGCCGGCCTCGATTCGCTTGCCCGCGCCGACCTCGCCGCCATGCGCACCGGTCGCCCGCTCGCACCCGCCGCCGGCCCCCGCCGCCAGCTCGCGCTCGCCGCCGCCGCCTTCGGCCTTTCCTCCAGCGCCGGAAACTGTTAATGATTCAGCGGGGTCGTCATGCCTGCGCCCGCGCAGGCGAGGGAGACCCCGATGGTCGACAGCGCCACCCGCCCGGTCCTTCGCACCCTTGCCCGGCTTGTCGCATCTTCCGGCGCGATCCTCCTCCTTGCCATCGCCGTCATGCTCTGGTCCCGCTCCGACGGCGGCCGCGCCGATGCTTCCGCCCCCACGCCTCCTGCCCCGGCAACGCGCCAGCCGGTCGCAGCGCCCGATGACCCCGCCCTTCTCCCCGAGGCGGACGATTTCGCCCTGCTCGAGGCCCCCGCGCCTGCCCGCCCCCAGACCCGCGAGGAAAAGCGCTTCGCCCGGGTCGACCGCAACGACGATGGTGCCATCAGCCAGGCCGAGTTCCTCGCCAACCGGCGCCGCAACTTCGACCGGCTCGACACCAACGGCGACGGCGTTCTCGCCTTCGAGGAATATGCAGCGCAGGCCATCCGCACCTTCGCCGGGGTCGACCGCAACGGTGACGGCCGCCTGAACCCTGCCGAGTTCGCCGCCACCGCCCGGCCGCCGAAGACCCAGTCCGCCGCTGCCCAGGCGAAATCCGACTGCGTCTGCAGCTAGGCGCCTATTCCGCTGCCCTCGGCTCCGCTGCCCGCAGCTCCTCCGCCCGCGCGGCCGCTGCCTTCTGGTCGGCAGCTGGCGGCCGCGCCGCCGGCGCCGCCGCCACCTCGAGCAGCCGCTTCTCCAGCGCCTTCAGCCGCCCCGGCGCGGTCAGCTTGTCGCCGACCAGATCGGTCAGGTAGAAGGTGTCCACTGCTCGCTCGCCATAGGTCGCGACATGGGCCGAATGGATCGTCACCTTGAGATCATAGAGGGCCCTAGTCAGCGCATAGAGCAGGGCAGGGCGGTCGAGCGCATTCACTTCGACCACGGTGAACCGGTTTGACGCCCGGTTGTCGATGAAGACCTGCGGCACCACCCGGAACGCCTCCTGCCGGCGGCGCGGCAGCGGCCGGGCGGTGAGCCGGTCAGCAAGCCGCACCCGCCCCATCAGCGCATCGGTGATCGAGGCCTCCAGCCGGGCGAGGCGCGCCGGCTCGGCGAACGGCCCGCCAAGCGGGTCCGCGACCACCAGATTGTCAACTGCCATCCCGTCGCGCGTGGTGTGGATCCTGGCGTCGAGGATATTGGCCCCGGCAAGGCTGATCCCGCCGGCGATCCGGTAGAAGAGGCCCGGATGGTCGGCCGCATAGACCGTCACGAGCGTCGTCTCCCGCCCCGGGTCAGGCACGCAGCGAATCGAAAGCGGCCGGCCGGCGGCATCGGCCTCGGTCATCTGCTTGAAGTTCGCCAGCAGCACCTCGTCCGGTTCCGACAGCCAGTAGCTGTCGTAGAACCGCCCGGCATGGGTCTCCGCGCCCGCTGCGCTGGTCCCGCCCGCCTCGGCCAGCGCCGCCTTGCGCGCTGCGATCCGCGCCTCGCGCCCGGTCTGCTTGTGGCCGAGCCGGAGCACTTCCTCCGCGCTCTCGAACAGGGTCGTGAGCAGCTGCGCCTTCCAGCCGTTCCACACGCCCGGCCCCACCGCGCGGATGTCGACGACCGTCAGCACCAGCAGCAGCCGCAGCCGCTCCACGCTCGCCACCTGGTCGGCGAAGTCGAGGATCGTCTTCATGTCGGCAAGGTCGCGCTTGAAGGCGGTTGCGCTCATCAGCAGGTGGAACCGCACCAGCCAGGCCACCGTCTCGGTCTCGGCCGCCGTCATGCCAAGCCGCGGGCACAGCCGCTCGGCCACGCCCGCGCCGAGCAGGCTGTGGTCCCCGCCCCGGCCCTTGGCGATATCGTGCAGCAGCACCGCCACATAGAGCACTCGCCTCGAGACGATGAGCCGCATGATCCCGGTCGAGAGCGGATGCTCACCCACAAGCTCGCCCCGCTCGATCCGCGCCAGAAGCCCGATCGCCCGGATGGTGTGCTCGTCCACCGTGTAATGGTGGTACATGTCATACTGCATCTTGGCGACCACCCGCCCGAAGTCGGGCACGAACCGGCCGAACACGCCGGCCTCGTTCATCCATCGCAGCAGCTTCTCCGGGTCCCTCGGCGAGGTCAGCACGTCGAGGAACATCGCGTTCGCCCGGGGGTCGCGGCGCACCCGGTCGTTGATGAGCTGGGCGTCGCGCGCCGCCTGCCGCATGGTGAGCGGATGGATCTCCAGCTCATGCTGGTCGGCAAGGTGGAACAGCTCGATCAGCCGCACCGGGTCGGCGGCAAACCAGTCGTCGGCCGGCGCCTCGATCCGCCCCCGGCTCAGGATGAAGCCGTTGAGCGTGCGCGGCCGCCGCACCGGCACGGCGAGCCGCGCCCGCCGGCTGGTCTGCTCGTCGAGATGGGCGAGGAACAGCCCGGTCAGGTCGCCCACCGTCCGCGCCGTCATGAAATAGTGGCGCATGAACCGCTCGACCGCCGCCATCCCGGGCCGCGCCCGGTAGCCCATGCGCGCGGCAAGCTCGCGCTGCAGGTCGAAGGTCAGCCGCTCCTCGGCGCGGCCGGCAAGGTCGTGCAACTGCACCCGGATCGCCCACAGATGGTTGAGCGCGCGCATGAACTGGCGGTGCTCGGCCGGCGTGAACAGCCCCTTGTCGACAAGCTCGGCCGGGTCGTCGGCCTCGTGGACGAACTTCCCGATCCAGAACAGCGTCTGCAGGTCCCTGAGCCCGCCCTTGCCCTCCTTGATGTTGGGCTCGACGAGGTAGCGGCTGTCGCCCATTCGCTGGTGACGGGCGTCGCGCTCGGCCATCTTGGCCGCCACGAACTGGCGGGCGCGGCCCGTCACCACCTCCTGCCGGAACCGCCAGGCGAACCCCTCGGCGAGCATCCGGTCGCCCCAGAGATAGCGCGCCTCGAGCAGCGCGGTCTTCACGCTCAGGTCCCTGCCCGCCATCCGGATCGCCTCGTCGGCGGTGCGCGTTGAATGGCCGACTTTCAGCCCGAGGTCCCACAGGGTGTAGAGCAGGCTTTCGACCACCTGCTCGACCCACGCCGTCCGCCTCACGGGCGCCAGGAACATCAGGTCGATGTCGGAAAAGGGCGCGAGCTCGCCCCGGCCATAGCCGCCCACGGCAAGCATCGCCAGCCGCTCGCCAGCGCTCGGGTTGTCGGCCCGGTAGAGCTGCCCTGCCGTCGCATCAAACGCGACCCGGAGCAGCTGGTCGACGAGGAAGCTGTTGGCGTGCGCCAGCTCGAGCCCGCGGCCCGGAGTCTCGCCGATCCGCCGCCGCAGCTCGGCCCGGCCGGCCGAAAGCGCCCCCTTGAGCACGCCGACCAGCGCCGGGCGCCCCTCGCCGGCAGGCGCCTCGGCCACTGCGCGCGCGGCCGCGTCGGCCACCAGCCGCCGGTCGATCAGCGCCCGCCGGTTGGGCACATGGTCAGCGCGCATGGGATGGCCCGGTCATCCCCTCCACATAGAAGACGCGCCGGGCCCCCGCCAGCCCGCCTCAGGGCCTGTTCACGAACCGCGGGTCGAGCGGGACATTGGTGCCGGTCGAGCTGCCATTCTCGAAGCAGGTGACCGTCAGGCAGTAGGTGTAGCTCGCGTGGTCCTCGTCGAGGTCGAGGAAGGTCAGCTCGAGCCCGCTGCCATCGTCGCCGAATGCGGTGAACTCCTGCCAGGCCGTCGCCGGGTTGAAGCTGATCGCCGAGGTGCGCGGGCTTGCGAAATAGACGGTCGCCGGCCGGCCGTTGCGGTCGGTGACCGCAACGCTGGTGATGACCAAGGTGACCTGCGTCGCAGCATTATAGTCGCTGGTCATCGCCATGTTGGCCAGTGTGATGTTCCCGGTCGCGGGGTCCACCACGTTGCTGCTTGCAGGCGTCGTCGCCCCTTGGGAATAGGTCGGGGTCAGCGTCCAGCCGCCGCGCTGGTTCTGGCTTCCGGTCAAGGCGACATTGACAACGAGGCTCATGTTCTGGGGCATGTTCTGGTCCACTTTCGTCCGGGGAAGGGGAAGGGCCCGCCGCCAGCGCC